>NZ_JAUBSH010000025.1:0-78223 GCF_036704705.1 Microcoleus sp. K1-B1
CTATCCTTGCTCTTCGCTGTGCTTATCTCAATGGTCAACTTTCAATTTGATGTATTTGCCAAACTGAGATGCACCCTACAAAGCTAGTCATTTAGCAGGTTCGATGCTCTGTTTAGGCTTTAAATTTGTTTAAATCTCCTTAACTTAACTCTAGCAGCCCAAAAGTGAGCGGCAAACCATCCTGAAATACCAGCAATTCTCCCGGCTGAATTTGCGTCCAAACTTCGTTATCTGTCAGCGGAAAAGTGGCAATAACAGCCACGCGATCGTCCTCCTTGGTCAATTCCCGGAAATCGACAGTTACATCTTCGTCGATCGAGTGAGCGCTAGCAAAAGGTGCTTGTCGCACAATATAATGCAGATTAGTAGAACAGTGGGTGAACAAGTGTTCTCCATCGGAAAGTAAATAATTAAAAATTCCGTGTTGTGCCAAACTTTTAGTAATTTCCTGCAGTACCGCGTAAATTTCCGCTACAGCAGGCTTGCTTTGAGGAAAAGTGGATCGCAGATTTTCTAATATCAAACAGAAGGCTTTTTCGCTGTCAGTTTTGCCAACCGGTTTGTAAACTCCGGCACATTCTGGATAAAAGTTTTCGAGATTTCCGTTGTGAGCAAACACCCAATAACGTCCCCAAAGTTCCCGAATAAAAGGGTGGCAGTTTTCCAGAGCAATTTCGCCTTGCGTAGCTTTGCGGATGTGAGCAATGACGTTAGTTGAATGAATGGGATAGCGACGCACTACTTCTGCAACCGGAGAAGCAATCGCAGGTTTAGAGTCTATAAAAAGCCGACATCCCAAACCTTCAAAGAAAGCAATTCCCCAACCGTCTTGATGAACGTCCGTTTTGCCCCCCCTTGCAGAAAAACCCTCAAAAGAAAAGCAAATATCTGTCGGAACATTGCAGTTCATTCCCAGTAATTGGCACATAGCTTTTAAGTCTCTGGAGTGTGGATCGATCGCGCCGCTATTGGCAGCTACAGATTTGCGGTGATAATATTATAGTATTAACTGGTTAAATAATTTAAATACACTAAATATTTTGGCTTGGTCAAGCGTAATGATACTGAAGTTAAAAAGTTGGCTAGCTAAAACAATTGATTGTGTTTCTCTCCGAACGATGTTACACGCTCACTCGCTCCGCACCTTTGACGTGCATACAGCGAGGATAAAGTATTAGCGTCCTGGAAAAAATGATATAATTTTTATTATTTTGTGACCTCGTGTGAAGGGAAATAATAACCGTCCGCAAATTCCAAAAATAAAAAAATATTAATTTACTCAAGCTTTCAAAGATCGCTAAGTTATCTGTTTATATAGTTTTATAGTTGTTAAAACAATTAAGTGATAACAAAAACCACAAAAATAAATTTTTATCGATTATAGGCCAGTCTCAATTATTAGTGTTACTACTTTTTTGGGGTTGAGATCGATAGGTTTTGATTAAACTCAAAGACAATAGTAGAGGAAGATATGAGGGGAAAAATATCACATATTTTTGACTCTTCATTCATTACAAAATATGTTAAAAAAAACGGGAACCGGATTGTCAATCAGCCGTCACATAGTGGAAGAAAGCGAGGGTGGCATTTTGACTTGTTCGTCGGTTTTGGGAGAAGGAATGGAATTTACGATCGCCCTTCATCTCGAATAGTGCATGAAGCCTAGCAATCCCGTCGGGAATCGCGCTTTTTCTCACTTTTTTGGCTCTCAACTCACAAAGTATAAATAACATGAAAAATCACAAGTGCGATCGACAAATTTGGAAAATCCTTAGCAGCTTAATACTAGGATTTGGATGGCCGGCATTATTCAGCATTCCCGCCTTAGCCGAAACGACAGATCCTGAAACAACAGCCAATAGTGCAAATTTGGAAGATCCAGTTAATGAATGGTATCAATTACCCGCACAGACAAATAATCTACCGGAGAATTTTGATCGTAATCTCGATCGGCAATTACTCGAAAATTCTGACAATGTAGATGTAAATGCACCGATCAACCCCACATCGCAGCCGCCCGTACCTATCGCAAGTGAGATAGAAACTCACATATCCGAAGCCAGAGAAACGCAGCCCGCCCCAATACCCACATTAGTTGAAGAAAATAAATTAGAAAATCCCCCATTAGTTGACCAGGCTGAAAACTCAATAGAACAAGTTACATCAGTTTCCCAACTCAGCGACGTACAGCCCACAGACTGGGCATTTCAAGCACTGCAATCCTTAGTAGAAAAATACGGCTGCATAGCTGGATACCCCGACGGAACCTATCGCGGAAACCGCGCTATAACGCGCTATGAATTTGCAGCAGGAGTCAATGCTTGTTTAGATACAATCCGCGACTCCATCGCCAAATCAACTGAAAGTCTAGCTAAGCGAGACGACTTAATAAAACTGCAAAAATTGCAAGAAGAATTTGCCGCCGAAATTGCCACAATGCGAGGCAGAGTGGATGTGCTAGAAGCGCGAACTAGCGAACTAGAAGCAAATCAATTTTCGACCACAACTAAGCTGTCGGGATTCACTATTTTTGGAATCCAAGGGCGCACGCCCAACCGTGCAGATCGCGCTCCTAGAGACGGCAAAAGAGATACCAAAGACCCCGGTACAAATGTCAACACCATTAACCTAAATCAATTCTACTTAACCACTCAATTTAGTCCTCGCAGTAACTTATTAATCGGTTTTTACAACCAGAACGGAACCAATTCACCACAATTAACCGAAGACGTAAACGTTGCTTATAATTTAGCCGAAACTTCTGGATTAACTGTCAGCGACCTCAACTACCGCTTTCTGGTCGGCGACAAATTGGCAGTGTTTGCAGGAACAGCAGGAGTTAACATGATTACCGGTTTCCGAGGGCCGAATCGGGCAGAAAGTGCAGCTTCGGGCCCCCTTTCTGCCTTCGCCCAAAGAAACCCTATTTTGAACACTGGTTTGGGTTTAGGCGGCATTGGCATTGACTGGCAATTTGCGAAGCGAGCCAGCTTGCAAGCAGTTTATTCAACTAACATTTCGGGATTTTTTGTCAGTTCTAACGGGCCGAGAGGACACAATACCTTGGGTGTACAACTAACTCTGACACCAGCAGATCCAGTTGATTTTACTATCTATTATGTTAACGATTATTCGCCGGACGGTAATCTGATTAGTTTGGCGGGGGATAGCCAATTAACTGCCATCAATCCTAACACAAATAAGTCCGATTCTCTGGAAACAAATGCAGTGGGAGCAAGTTTAAATTGGCGCCTTTCATCGCGAGTTTCTCTGGGAGGTTGGGCTGGTTATACTAATTCTCGGATTCCTGGTAAATCTGGTACGGTAGCCACTACAAATTATATGGTTTTTGTCAATTTCCCCGATTTGTTTAAAGCCGGAAATTTAGGAGGAATTTATATCGGGCAACCTCCTAAAATTGTCAGCAGCAATTTACCTACAGGCAATAACGTTCCTGATTTTTTAGATACGGGTTTAGGGCGATCGGGCGGGCAACCCGGAACGACTACTCATGTAGAGGTATTCTACCGTTGGCAGGTTAATGATAATATCAGCGTCACCCCTGGATTGATCTTGATTTTTCAACCCGGTCACACTCCCGATAGCGACCCGATCTCAGTTGGTGTATTGAGAACTTCATTTTCCTTTTAAGAGTTTAATCCTGTGGGGCCGGGTTTAGTAGAGCGATCGCGAATTGCAAACAATTTTGGTGAACTCGGCCCCGAGGCACGACCCACAAGAAAATTTAATTTTGTGGAACAGGCATCCTGCCTGTTAAGCGAGAAAGGTGTTCTTCCGTCAGCAGACAGTGATTAAAACCCCAGCGGGATTTCCTAAGATTTTTTCTCAGTAAAAACCCGCTATCTTTACTGCAACTTTACATTTAGTAGTAATTTCCCCGTTTTTCTCTTTTTTTCCTACATACAAATACCTAACTATTAAGTTTAAAAAAATACGCAGAAACACGCTTGAAATATAAGTTTTCCTAACTTAATCTATTAATAGGAGCATTACTAATAGTTCTTTAAGTTTAGGTTTAGATAAATATGATTAAATCAACGGGCTATTTTGGGTTTCTGAGCTTGGCTGTAATTTCTGCTATGACTGCCTATCCATGTCACGCACAAACGACAGTCAAATCGCAGACAAATGTAAATGCAACACAGGAGATTACAATTACCGAATCACCAAATCTTGCTAACACTTCTGCCAGCCCTCTCTGGAAAAATCCTAACACTTCTAAATCTTTTACCGTCTCAGAATTGAATAGCACACCTTCTAACTCTAGTCCTCCTATAACAACTCCTCAAAATCAATCTGCACGCACAAATCCATTAGGATGCAGATTTTTTGATACTCCTTCAATGCAGCAATAAATGTTCCTGTCTCTCTTGATAAAGAGAATATCATGGCTCAATAGAGGGCGATCGTTTTTTAGGATCGCCCTCTATTTGCGCGATCGTACTTCCTAAGAAAATTATATGTAAGCTGTTCTACATTTAAATTGTCTGTTAAAAAACAATTCCCCGTCTTGTGGGGAGTAGGGGTTGGGCGTCCCGCCCGCCTTGAATATACAATTTAAATGCGCGACTGCTTAGTAAAAAGTATTGATAAAATTAACTCTAGTTTAAATATTATCGGGGAAAGTCTGAAAGTTGTTTGATATCCTTCAAAACTATTTGAGGTTTCCCTTTGTACTGTTCTACCTTCCCACTGACATACACATATCCCCGTCCCAGACCCGCATAACGCTTCTCGATTAGTCGCTTCAAGGGAGCTCTTTCATCAGTTTCAGCATCTGGTATCCACAAATCTAATTTATGATACACCGAACCAGCATAAATCAGAGCGCTGCCGCCGATCCATTTATTAATCCCAGCCTGCAAATCGCAGAAAATAGTAATAGATTTAGCTTTCTCAGAAGCCGCTAATATTTTCGGGTAGTGCAACCTCAAAGAAAGCGCTCCTGCCGTTGCTTCCGACAACCGAAACTCTTCAACAATCGAGCCTCGCATCGCCCACCAAGGCAGTAAATTAGCATAGTTGCGAGAGGGGATTTTGGCATTGGTAATCGGATTCCAAATCATCAGATTGTAAGCTTTTGCTGCCGATTCTGCATCAGTCATTTGTCGGTGATACAATCTGGAGCGCCCGTATTTTACGAAGTAGGGACTCCAGCCTTCTTCAATCAGTTTAAGATTGTAATTTTCTCCGTCTTTATGTACGTAACAGAGGAGACGCCCGTAGTTGTCACGGTGTTTTTGTAGAGCCACTTCAACCGAATCGTCTGTATCAAATTCTATGTCAATTTGAGCAAGTCCGCCATCTGCTGTGGCGAAGTATTTTTTAGCCATTTCTGAAGCTGCTTTCCCCGCTGCCGTTACAGGTTTAGAGCCTCCCGAATGACTTTCTTCTGTATCGACGCAAATCAGGCGCAGAGCCTCGGTTTTGCCGTTGAGAGAAATTTTGATGCTGTCGCCATCAACTACTTTAGTTATTTGCAGGTTCGGAATTCTGGTTGCCATATTTTGAACCCTGTTGCACTTGAGATTTCATGCAGGTATCGCTTGGATTATACACGAGTTCGTTATCACTAGCAACTGTAATTTTTGTTTTTTATATTAAAATTTGCCAACATTCGCATATTTGATCAAATCGGGAAAAAACTCCCGAAAATCCGATTCTAAGCGCTGATAGTTAGCTGTCAAATCTTCTATGCCGCTTGCCAAGTTATTTGTCCGCTTGATTCGGGCAGACATTCTTGTAAGAGTGATGCCGATTTCAGCGATGTCCTGATAAGATGAAAGCAAGTCGCGGGCAATTATTGTTGGCAGCACCCGCTGAAGAGATTCCGGCAATATATCGCGATTGTCTTGCAGGACTTTATAGACATGGCGAGAAAAATCAGGGAGTGGAATTTCTGAATATTCCAGCCAATTTTTAGCCAAGAAGTGGTCGTAAAACACGTCAATCAAAACTCCAGCAAACCTGCGTCTGTGGGAGCAAACAAGGCTTTTACTCGATCGCACTATTGGGTGAGAGTCCGTGTAGCTATCTACTTTGCGGTGCAAATCGATGCCTTTTCTAATTTCATCGGGATAAAGGTTGACGGCTGTTCCTTTGACAAAATCTCCTAAGAGATTGCCAATCAGGGATTCTGGCGTGCCTTTTGATAAGAATAGATGAGCCAAATAATTCATTGCTACCGTAAAAATATCTAACATAGCATAAGGAGAAAGAGTAATGGCTGTTCTGGAATGTGTAAAACCAGGTGCTAGATTCGGTCAAATTATTCTTGCCGTCGATGAATCTTGGATAACAAAAGAGCGAGCGCCTAACTGTAGTATGCAGGCGATCGATCCACCCACGTTCAAATATTGCTTGCGATCGATTGACTGATGCTCGATCGTTTCACAATCGAAGCTTAAATCTTCGTAAACCAATTAGCATCCACTTCCACAGACTCAATCATTTTTATCTTGACACCAAGCCCCAACTCTTTTAGTCGTTGAACTAACTGCTCACCATCAATCAAATCTATTGGGGGTGCGCCATCTCGTGTTGCTTCTTTGACAGCATCTCTGGTAAATGTCCCAGTTGTAATGAATAAACCTTTGTCGGTTCGTCCCTGCATTGCCCCACGGAAGTCTCTAATTTGACTAGCCGTAACCGAACCCTGATAGCGCTTGCACTGAAACAGAACATGAAAGCTCAAGAAACCACTAATACGGGCAATACCTACACCATCAATTCCACCATCGGCGGACTTACCTGTAACCTGTACTTGTATAAAGCCTGATTCACGTAGTAGGCGCTGTGCCAAACGCTCAAATGCAGAAGGTTCTAGTGATAGCAGTATTTGATGAAGCTGTTGATGCCATGCAAGTTCTTCTAAAGTTTCAGCAGCTTCAACATTTTCGTTTAAATTGTCGGGCTGCATCACCTTTTTCTTGTCAGTATCTCGAACCACCTTGACAATTTCTTTGGCATCGAGAATATCAAAATCTATAGATGTGGAAACTAAAGACCACACGCCACGTGAGGAATTTTGTAAAAGCCCGTATTTCTTCAAGTAAGTACGACTCCAACCAAGTCGATACTCAACAGCACTCTGGGATTTGTTTCCCTGTGGGATATCCAGCACCTCGTCAGGTAAGTTGAGAATCTGCGCTACTCGGTCATAAATCTCTTCAGTAGTTCCAGAGCCACCCAGCATTTGTAGAGCCTGAATTGTGGGCAAGAGCATTGAGTCAAATGTAGGGATTGAATTGGTAGCTCTGTTCATCTAAAAACTGTTGATATAATTTGCAAAACACTGCTTTTTTAATCAGAAACTGATGGCATCAAAATACTGACGGTCTATTGGCTGCTACGGTCATACATAATTTGCTAAATTGCGATCGGCTACATCTCTCGACGGAACAATCTAATAGCTTCCCCAGCATCAGTTTCCGCCATCAAAATACAGCGTTTCATCAAATCGATATCGAGGTTGTTGAGTCCGGGTAGCTGACTGCGTTCGCTATTTTCATAGCTACCATCTTGGAGATGATATATCTTCAGTAATCCATCTTCCCAAAACCAAACCTCTGGAACACCTAAAGCTTTATAGCGCTCTAACTTACTGATTCCTCCACTGGTAAAGACAACTTCGATCGACAAATCGGGAATTGGTTTTACACTCCCAATGTAGTAGGATTCGTCTGCTTGCACAGAGACAACTCCCGATCTTTCCTGCGTCATTGCTCCTGTGGGCTTGAAGAAAATTCCCTGTTCGACGAGAAAGGTAGTCACTAAGTAACCGATAACATGAGCAAAAGTTTCGTGGTCTTCTCCAGGCATCAGAATCTCGATCGTCCCATCATAGTAAAATAGTCGCACTCTAGGGGAGCCTTCAAAGCCTTTTTGGATAAATTTAAACCGTTCCCACATTCCATGATGAACAATTCGCTGATCTGTGGTTTTGCTAAGTAGTGGAGGCATCGCGCTCAGATCCAGTCCAGAAGTTATCTTGATTGTAGCTCATATTTAACAATTAAACCGCAGATGAACGCCGATAAAATTACATCAGCGTTCATCCGCGTTAATCAGCTAAAATCTGCGGTTGCATACCCCTACGCACCTCCCCGCAACTTATCCAAAACAGTCCGGTCTTCCAAAGTCGAAGTATCCCCAGAAACCTCTTGTCCCGCAGCTAAAGAACGCAGCAAACGCCGCATAATTTTGCCGCTTCGAGTTTTCGGCAAAGCATCAGTAAATCGAATTTCGCCGGGACGGGCGATCGCCCCAATTTCCTTAACAACGTGCTGCTTCAATTCCTTAGCCAATTCATCGCTAGGTTGCTGCGAGTTGTCCAGCGTCACGAAAGCCACAATTTCCTCACCTTTAATCTCATCCGGTTTGCCAACAACCGCAGCTTCCGCCACCGCTGGATGCGATACCAAAGCTGACTCGACTTCCATTGTGCCGAGTCGGTGTCCAGCCACATTAATTACATCGTCAACGCGGCCCATTACCCAGAAATAACCGTCTTTGTCCTTGTGCGCGCCGTCTCCAGCAAAGTACACAAATTCGCCATCTTTCGGGTGCAAATATTCCCAATAAGTGCGACGGAAACGATCGGGATCGTTGTAAAGCGTCCGCATCATTCCCGGCCAAGGATGTTTCACCACTAAATAACCGCCGCTTTCGTTAGTGACTGGTTCGCCATCTTGGTCAACAACATCGACCACAATTCCAGGGAACGGTAGGGTTGCAGAACCGGGTTTTGTAGGAATTGCACCGGGCAAAGCGGTAATCATAATTCCCCCGGTTTCTGTTTGCCACCAAGTATCGACGATCGGACAATTCGAGTTGCCAATTACGCGCTGATACCACATCCAAGCTTCGGGATTGATCGGTTCGCCGACGGTTCCTAACAATCGCAAAGAGGACAAATTGCGCGCATTCGGCAAGTGTTCGCCCATTTTCATGAATGTTCTGATCGCAGTGGGTGCAGTGTAGAAAACGGTGACGCCGTATTTTTCAATTACATCCCAAAAACAGCCAGGATTTGAAGGGCGAGGAGCACCTTCATACATTAAAGTTGTCGCACCGTTGGACAGCGGCCCGTAGACAATATAACTGTGTCCAGTAATCCAGCCGACATCAGCAGTACACCAGTAAACATCGGTATCTTGGAGGTCGAATATCCATTTGGTTGTCATGTGGGTATAAAGGTTATAACCACCGGTTGTGTGGACGACACCTTTCGGTTTGCCGGTACTGCCACTGGTGTAGAGTACGAACAGCATATCTTCGCTGTCCATCGGTTCGGCGGGACAATTTGCCGAGGCACCTTTTTGTAAATCGTGCCACCAATGATCGCGCCCTGGTTCCATGTCAATTTTCTGTTTGGTGCGCTGAACTACGAGAACGTTGGTAACGCTTGGTGTGGCATTATTTGCTAATGCTTTGTCTACTTGTGTTTTGAGGCCGACTGCAGCATCTTTGCGGAAGCCACCGTCAGCGGTGATGACGAGTTTTGCTTGGCCGTCGTTAAGTCGATCGCGCAAAGCTTCTGCACTAAAACCGCCAAAAACAACGCTGTGTACTGCACCGATTCTGGCGCAGGCTAGCATGGCGATCGCAGCTTCGGGAATCATGGGCATATAAATGCCGACGCGATCGCCCTTTTGGACTCCCAATTCCTTAATCACATTCGCCATTTGGCAGACTTCGCGGTGGAGTTGCGCGTAGGTGAGGGTGCGGGAGTCTCCGGGTTCACCTTCCCAAATCAGGGCGGCTTTATTTTTGCGCCAAGTGGTTAAGTGGCGATCGAGACAATTGTAAGAAATGTTAATTTTGCCGTTGACAAACCATTTAGCAAAAGGCGGTTGCCAGTCGAGCACGGCATCCCAGTTTTGGAACCAGTCTAATTCTTGGGTGGCGAGTTCTGCCCAGAAGGCTTGGGGGTCAGCTTTGGCTTTGTCGTAGAGGGCTTGGTACTCTTCTAGGCTTTTGATGTGAGCTTTTTGAGAAAATTCAGCGGGCGGCTGAAATAGCCGTTTTTCATGCAGAATTGATTCGATGGTATCTTGTGACATTGCTGTTAGTTTTTAGTTCAGTTACTCTTTTTAGCTATTGTGTGCATAAGTTGGGACAAAAGTATGTTTATTTTCCTTAAGACTTTGGGGAATTTTGTAAATGTTGGGACTGTATTAGAAATTATGGTAGCGGTAAATGCTCAATTTTATCTTGGTACTCATCATCAAACGAGCCTTCATAAATCAAAATAAGTTCGTCAATATTTTGACCAATACTCAGCTTGGAATTTAGGATGAATATTCCAGGAATATGGCGATTTTGCTCTAAATGATCTGTTAAATGAACGGGCATAGAGCGACGGTTGTTGGTAACGAGAATGAAATTGTGGATTTCGCACCAAATGAGAATTTCCGGGTCGAGAGTGCCTTTGGAAGGTGCTGTTAGTTCTCCCACTGCTAGAACAACCATATCGGGATGGCGCCTGCGAATTTGATTGACATACGCAGGATCGACATTTTCATCAAAGAGATACTGGATTGCCATCAGCCTTTCTCCTTGCATCTCTTTCTGCTCTCAGTTTGCGGATTTTTTCATATACTGGACGAGGATTGCGACGTTGTTCTTCTCGCATTTTTTCTCCCCACTCCAGCCATTCGGTTATGTACTGACCGACTGCTTCTTTGTTGTGCAGGTAGTACAAAATGGTCGCATAAACTTGTTCCAGGGTGAGCGATGTATAAATGTTGGCAATTTCTTCGGGAGTTCGAGCGCGAAACAGGTATTCATAAAGAATGGTTTCGATGCCAATGCGGGAACCTTTGAGCCGAATATCGTCAGGTCTTAGGAAGTTGAAATAGTCTTCAAGTTGCATTGCTTGGTGGTTAGGATAAGGGTTAATAATATTATAATACCGGAACCGAAGATGGTTTGAGCTGTTTTTTTGAAAGTTAATAAAAATAAATTAAACGGGCTTCACTCCTATGCTAACGGCTTTATAATATAGATAGTTTACTGGACGAGCCGATCGCACTAAAGCCATGACCCAAAATTTTGACAGATATTGACAAGTGCTGCAAATTAGAGGATGATTGACTCCTATTAATAGAAACAACCACAAAAATAATAATTATGCTGAGATATTTTAAAGGAAAGTTTTTATTCAAATCCGAAGCTTTGCTAGAAGAATTTACTTGGTTGCATCTAAAACCATTGCTAAACTTAGAACCTATCAAAAGACAGCTCTCGATCAATAAGGGAAACCGCTCGGATATTTTAGGTGTAACAACTTTAGGTCAATTAGCCCTTGTAGAATTAAAGAAAGGAGGTGGCAAAGACAGTATCGACCAATTGATACGATACAGAAATAGCCTAATGAGCGAACGCCCTCAAAGTTCGGAATTTTCAAGGGTAGATTTTAATCAGGGCTTTCTGCTTGTGGCTGTGGCTTCTCACTTCTCTCCTACTGCTATCGATTATGCTAAAAGTAAGCTGCCAGGAGTTTTGCTGTTAACTTATGAAATCACTAAAGATTCAAGAGAAGACTATTATTTAACTTTCAATCAACTAGATACGAAAAACATCTCGCGAGTTAAAATTGATATCTTAGAGGATTCATTATTTGATTCACTTCCGTCGTTTATCCAAGGCTATTTATTAGCTAATTGCGACAAGCGAGAAGCTATTTTAAACATCATCCAAAAGATTCTAGGTTACAGTTCAACTATGAGTTTTAATATCCTAACTTGCTACTATGCAAGTGGCATGATAAAATCTCTAGAATTTGCAAAATATAACCAACAAGGTAAAATAATTGGCAACAAAATATGCGCTGCTTTGTTATACTCTCCGTCGGAAAATTTTCCTACAGGAAAGCTGTCTCTGCAAGTGTACTTACCAACGGTTGATTTCAATCCACGTAAGCCGATCGCAAAACGTTGGACGAAGGCAGTAGCAGGGATATTAGTAGAAACTGATGATTTTATCCAGCCCAATGAAGTCTGCGATCTAAATACACAATTATGTACAAGGAATTCAGACTGGAGATTAGAATATCCTCTCAATACTCCTGAGATTAATGAAATATTTTCCTGTTTTGAAGACTACTATATCAATTATCGCAAATATATGAAATCTCGCAAAAAATTAAGGCCTGTTACCCGTGCAGATTTTGCGACTGTAGAAGGAATGGTGCAAATGGCTTTAGAAGATTGGTCTGTCAGATAGCCGAGTTTCTTGGTAATTCGTAATTCGTAATTGGATGCTAATTGGGGAGTACCTCACGAGCAAAGCCTCTATAATACAGTTTACTGGATAAGCCGATCGCACTAAAGCCATGACGCAAAATTTAGAAGCAAGCCAACTCTCGCTAAATGACGTTCGCCGCCTTCTCAAATTGGAAAGAAAAATAGGAGGCTCTTTTGCTGAATTTTTATCTATGGAACCTCTGACGGATTTTGAACAGCAGGAATTATTGCTAATCGGTAATCACTTTTGGCGTCATCTAGAAGCAGGGAAAGTTTCTGCAAAACTTGTTAAGTTTTTAGTGCTTTCACCGTTAATGAGATTAGCAGGATTTTTTGATATTCCGATCGTGCTGACAATGGAAGATAGCATCCCGATCGAGGTGGAGGATGGGGATACTTTAATTAAAGGGCGCTTGGATGTTTTAGCGGTAAATCAGCCGGATGCAGAGCTCGCGGCGGCACAGTTTTGGATTTTGGTAGTCGAGGCGAAAAATAGTGCGATCGATCCTTGGGCCGGTTTGCCGCAATTGCTGACTTATGCTTATAAAAGTTTGCAGCAGCAATCGTCTGTGTGGGGATTGACGACGAATGGACGTAACTATCAGTTTGTGTATCTGACGCGGGGAAATCCTTGTACTTATCAGATTTTACCGGAATTGAGTTTGACTGACACAGAGCGATCGCTCTTGTTGGCGCAAGTTTTGAAAGCGATTTGCAAGTTGCAGAATGTGCAGTTGCAGTTGGCTTAATCTCTGCGGTTAAAATCAGTGCTTGCCTATACTGCTTAGACAGATGTTCTGTACCACCTTTAGTAGTAATCGCCCTCTATCGTCGAGGTCAACAGTTGTTAACTTCTGTTAGAAACGGCTGGGAAAATTAGAAATCAAGAAATGTTAAAAAATTGCAATAGCAAATGACAAAATCCAAATTTTTCTATACAATAATAAACGGTTAAGCCCTACAACTGAAGGTAAAAAAGTGTCTGAACTTAGACAAAATTTAATTACCAGAGATTGGGTAATCATCGCCACCGAACGGGCGACAAGACCGGATCAATTCGCTAACAAAAAAAAGTGGACAGCAGTAGTGCCACCGCACCGCGCCGATTGCCCGTTTTGTGTGGGAAATGAGGAAGATGGAACCTTAGAAACTTCCCGTTTGGGCGATCGCACTGGGTGGAAAGTCAGGGCAATTCGCAACAAATATCCCGCCCTCTCCCCGACAGCAGAATGGATGAGGATATCATCGGGAATTCACCGCACGATGGCAGGAATCGGCGTTCACGAAGTAATTGTCGAACACCCGCGACACGATTTAACTACAGCTTTGTTGAGTGTTGAAGAAGTTGCAAACATACTTTTAGTATACCGCCAGCGTTATGTAGAAATTAGAAAAAATCCCCACATTGAAACAATTATTATCTTCAAAAATCACGGGGAAACTGCCGGAACTTCTCTCGAACACCCACACTCGCAGATAGCTGCGACGCCCGTTGTACCCAGCCAATTTCGCAGCCGCATCGACGAAGCTATTAGATATTTTGATGACACCGGAGAATGTCTGTTTTGCCGGACTTTGGAAGACGAATTAGCGGCGGAGGAAAGAGTGATTTGTGAGAGTGAACATTTTGTGGCTTTTATCCCTTACGCTGCACTTTCACCGTTTCACACTTGGATTTTTCCGCGCCGACATTCCTCTTCGTTTGATGAGATTACTGATGCAGAAATTACGGATCTTGCTGATACTTTGAAAACTGTACTCGCTAAGCTTTATTACGGATTAAACAATCCAGATTACAACTATAATATTCGATCGGTGCCGATCGCCGAAGGGGGAACAAAATACTTTCACTGGTATATCGCAATTATTCCCAGAGTCACCAAGCAAGCTGGATTTGAGTTGGGCAGCGGGATGTTTATCAATACTGCTTTGCCCGAAGAAAGTGCAGCGTTTTTGCGATCGATCGAAATTCCTAGCGACAGTAATTTCCCCCCCATCTAAAGTATCCTACATCACAATAGGTCAAGTTTACTTCAAATGGGGGTGAAAATGCACGCAGCTACTCCCAGTTGCAAGTCTGCGTTGGGTTAGGAAACTGATATTATTGGAGATTTGATATTTGAGGTTAAAGAATTGGGCATAACGCATGATCTAATGGTTTAGATCACCTGCCGAAAGTTGGATTCTTTTTTTAAACTGGTATAACTTACGCTCTAAAATGATGAACGTACAAATACTTATGGATTTTACCAAACTCACAATAAACTTTCGACATACTGCCAGCCGTCGTCGCTAAAAGTAGCTCTCAACATATCTCTAATTTTGGCATCGATGGATAAGAGTCCCTCGCCAGAGTCACCATTCTCCCCGATTTCGCAACTGTCTTCAGACATATGTTCTTGGATGTGGGCCAGAGTATCAGCGAAATTAGCCAGAAAATAATGTTCGTGCACCCACGCTGTTGGATCTGGTATTGCTGCACTCCCAAAAGCTCGATCGACTAAATCTTTTTTGGCAACATCGTCAGTCTGGTTTTTCATGTTGAGTTCGATTTAGGTAGAACTGGTAACTTATCCATTTTAAGCTTAATTGTCAACAGGAACACGATCCCGATCGACCACAGCAGTGACAAATTTGTGTAGTTTGTGCGATCGCGATCCTAAATTTTTGGTCGATCGCGTGTTATCATTTTACCTCACACTCGGTGGTCAATAATGTTCACATCGAGCAGAATACACTTGGGAATCATTCCGTGAACTCCTTTTTGAGGATTATTGACAGCCTGCGTAATCCGAAAATTTACGGACAGGGAACACAAAACATAAGCATCTTCTTCTTTGAAACCTGCAAACTTTTGCAGCCAATAAACCGTCTGTTTTACTGCCAGCTCAAACGCTTCATCTAATGTTCTACCGAATCCCATAATCACAATATGAGTGGGCGTTTCAGCAAACGGAAATATCAGAAATAAATCCTTGCGTAAGATGATTTGAATAGTCCCGTTCATCGAAGTTTCAATGGCAGTACCGTCAACTTCACCATCTCCTTGTGCCGAATGTCCGTCGCCGATGGACAGTAAACCGCCGCGCATAAAAACAGGTAAAAATAACCGCGTTCCTGGTTGGAGTTCCTGATTGTCCATATTGCCCCCGTAGCGCTCTGGAGGAATAGAAGAACGGTTGATTTCTGCATTGGCAACGCCGATAATTCCAAAAAAAGGATGCAGGGGAATCCGAATGCCACTACCTGCGGGAAATTCAGCAGTTTTTTGCTCTAAATCTAGCGGAATAAACCGCAATTTCGGTTCGGGGAAATACTCCGGTAAAGCTCCCCATCCGGCGCGAATTGCATTAAATCCTACTGGTAAACTCGGGTAAACATCCTCAATGTGAATTTCTAAAACGTCTCCCGGTTCGGCATTGTTAACATAAATCGGGCCTGTCAGCAAGTGGGGCCCTGGACCAACTTTGCGGTTGGGAGGCAAATTCTGACAAATATCTAAAAATTCGGGGGTGAGAAATTCCGGCGGCCCTTTGTCAGCAACATAATATCCTGAATAGGTTTCGATATCGATGCGATCGCCCGAATCCACCCTTAAAGCAGGTTCGAGCTTTGGAGAAAAACCGCCCAAGTGTACGGTTTTGCAGTTAGCTTTGAGAAGGTGGCGAGTCATGGGATTTTAGATTTTAGATTTTAGATTGAAGAAAGGGTGTTAAGAATGTTATATCGCCAGTCTCAAGCATTTTTGAGAAAGATTTTTTTTAATGAACCGCAGAGGGCGCAGAGGGCGCAGAGAAAGAGAATTCAGAGATATAGCCTTTCTCAGTAACATGAGGTGTTTTTGGGCATTGGGCATTGGGCATTGGGCATTGGAAGAGTACCTTACTTTCCTGAGAACCGCTATAAGAAGATTTCCCAAAAGGATGGAGATTTCTTTTATAGGAGATATTTTACTAATTTCTTAACTTTTTGATAACGTTGGTAGTTTAAAATTTAAAGTTTGTGGCGCGGGTTTATATGTATTTGGGGGGAGTTCTGTTTGGCTGGTAAAACCCACCCCTACAACTAATGACTAATGACTTATGTTAACGCCTTTGCCTAATAAAGTAGAAATTTATCAAGGTTCTTCTCGCAATCCCTGGTTTTTTGCTGTTTTGATTTTGATTGTCCTATTGCTAGGTTTCATGATGCAATCTTACCTTAACAAACCTCAGCTTTTAACCGATCCGTTTTTGCAAGTCCCAACAGCAAACTCGGTGCGAGTTGTCTGGTTCACAGAGTTTGCCGGTACTCGCAACACTGTTGCTTACGGCGAAAACTTGAATCAAATTGTACCCGCAAATACTACGAAGCTAAGCCGCACTCGCGAAGACAAAGACTCGCGCATCTCCGATGAAATCAAACAAAACATAATTGACAGCAATCTCATTGTCCGGGACATCTGGCGCCACGAAGCAGAAGTCGCCAATTTAAGGCCCGGTGTTCGCATTCCTTATCGAGTCACCAGCCAAAGGAAAGATGGCGCATCTGTCAGCAGCAAAGTTTTCACTCTTTCTCCCACACCCGCAGCAGGAAGGCCGCTCAAAATTCTCCTCACTTCCGACCATCAATTGATGCCTATGACAGCGGCCAATCTCCAGAAAGTAGCCGAAACAGTTGGGAGAGTTGACGCGGTTTTTATGGCAGGGGATTTAGTTAATATACCCGATCGCGCTTCCGAATGGTTTGACGACGACCGAGGCCGCGCCTTCTTTCCCGCTATGCAAGGTCGGGCATTTTCCGAACTCGACAAAAACGGCATCAAAACCGTTTACAGCGGCGGCGAACTGATCCAAAACGCGCCTTTATTTCCCGCCATTGGCAATCACGAAATCATGGGCCGCTTTGCAACCAACAGCACACTCGGTGAGCAATTTAATGATCCTTTTCCCCGCGCCGCTGCCGAGAAAATCTACGCTCAACGTGCTGCCTCTTTGAATCCTAATAATGACCCTTCAGCGCGGCAAATCTGGCTAAAAAACAATAGTTTTAATAGCGATACCTATGACGATATATTCAATTTACCTGGAGGCAAAAATTACTATGCTGTGACTTTTGGCGACGTGCGGTTAGTGACTTTATACGTTGCAAATATCTGGCGGACTCCGAATTTAGATCCGGGTGCGAGAGGCAGGTATCGCGAACGGGACGCAGATTTTAATAATCCCGAAAAATGGGGATACGGACAGCATATTTTTGAGCCGATTGTCAAGGGCAGCCCTCAATATACTTGGCTGCAACAAGAGTTAAACAGTGCGGAATTCCAGCAGGCAAAATATAAAATTGTGATGTTTCACTACCCGCCACATTCTCTGGGTGACAATATTGTACCTGCTTATACTGATCCAGTGCAAATAGTCGATCGCGCTCTCGATGGCGAGATTAAAATGGTGCGTTACGAGTATCCGAAACAGCAAGATTATCTGATTCGGGATGTAGTGCCGCTACTAGAATCAGCGGGGGTGCAGTTGGTATTTTACGGACATTCGCACTTGTGGAATCGGTTTATAAGTTCCAGCGGAATGCACTTTTTGGAGACTTCTAATGTTGGCAACAGTTACGGTGCTTTTGTGGGGGAAAAGCGCCGATTTGTGCCGCCGGCATATCGGGAAGATTACAGCGCTATTGGAGACCCGAACGGATTGGAACCTGTGCTGCCAACTGTTGCGCCTTTGTTGGGGAAAGATGGGCTGCCGTTGCCGTATATTGATAGCAATGATATTACGGCTTTTACTATTTTTGATACGGGAGAGGGTACGGTTAGCAGCTACTATTTTGATACGCGGAAACCGGAGTCGGAAGTGGTGAAGTTTGATGAGTTTAAGTGCGAAAGATAAGGGCACGGCATTGCTGTGTCCCTACAGATATCTGAGTCAACTCAGATGTTGCACTATTCTCAATTAGCTGTTTAGGAACGGGCTCTCCGGCCCGTTCCACAAGAAAATTGAGTTGTGTGGAACAGGCATCTTGCCTGTTCTTGAGAATGGTGCAAGATGTAATACCCAGTTGCATTCTGATGTAGAATCTAGTTGAGGGTGATAAATGTCAAATAATTTGGAAATTCCCGAAAATATTCGGCTGTTGACTCAACCGTCTTATAGCCCCGAATTAATGCCCGTTGAACATCTGTGGGAAGATTTACGAGAAAACTACTTTAATAACCGAATATTCAAGTCAATGTCTAAGCTAGTCGATAAACTTTGTCAAGGGCTTGTCAATCTAGCATCTAATCCGCACCGCTTGCGCTCAATGATATCATTTCCGGTTACACCGGAATGATGTTGACTGTTGACGGTTGACAGTGAACAGTCAACAGTCAACAGTGAACTCGAATTTACTATTCCGATGCTAACGGATTTGATATGACTTATTTCCCACATTTTAGAATAAGCTCTTTGAACGCAACTTAGTATCAGCTTATACAACAGGCATACAATGTTCGCTGGAAAAAAAGTCGAGCTAATCGCTCACTGAAAACGTGTTAATACTTTGTTCAAACGTGGGCCTGCGCTGTTCAAATTCCTCAGCACTGGTAGAGAATGCAACAATCCACATATTGCTCCCTTGCTTAATCGTGTACATTATCTGTTTGGCAGTTACACCCGAAATTGTTGCTTCTGTCACAATCTGACCTGCCTGATAGCGGTCAAGCGACACCTTCTTCTGCTCCACGACACGAAATTCGCTGGGTAATTGTTTGGTAATCATATCCAAGTATGTATCTATTGTCACTGTAGATCCAACTGACTCTCTAGCAATAGCGACATTACTCAGAAAACCGGGTTTACCAGCCTTCGAGTCAAAAGCCCAAATGACGAATGCGGATGGATTCTGTTTAAGAGACTGAGCTATCTGCTGATAGTAGGGCCCCAAAGATTCCAGCTTCTGAACCACCACGTCCAGATATTGGCTGAGATCTCCGCCGCTATAACTCTCCGGTAACTGCAATTGTGCACCGCGTCCCTCAAATTTTTTCCAACCTGGGATGGTGGTTTGTGTGGCGGCAAACGGACTTGATGTTTGTTGAGAGGTTTGTGACTGCTTGCAGCCTATGACTAGGCTTGGTAGCAACAGACAGAGTACCAGCAAAAAGTTTTTCTTATTCATGGAATTACGGTTTATACCCCAACTTGGTATCACTCATGATTGTACGTCTGAACGCAACTTGGTATAAGATTAAACTGAGATGTTGCACCCTTCTTAATTACCTGTTTAGGAACGGGCTCTCCGGCCCGTTCCACAATAACATTGAGTTTTGTGGAACAGGCATTTTGCCTGTTGTTAACAAAGGTTCAAAATGTAAGATTAAACCTTGTCTTTCGCAGGTGGAACCAAACCAGTTTTATTCAAACCCGCATCAATCTGCCTGAGCAATTTAAAATCATCTTCGGGTAAGGAATTAACAGGCGAGTGTTTTTCCAGAAACGAGAATGCTTGGCGAAATTCACGCGGCCGGGAGTCGATCGCACTATCGAAGTGACAAGGTACAATCCTTTGAAAGTCCCAACTCGCCACTTGATCCACCCAATCGAGAGTTTCCCTCGGCGCGCGGTTGAGAATCAAAGTCTGCAAAATCGGCGCCACCAACAACCGCCCTCCTCCCCGCAAAGCCTCAAAAGATCGCTCCCAATCTGTTTTCCACTTGAACGGATACAACCCGAAATAAGCTTTTCTAGAGCGTTCTGGCGCTTTGCGCGCGCTGGCAAATACCTCCGACCACGGCGGCACTTCCAGCACGCTGGGGCTAAAATACATGGCAAATAAGGCGATTCTCTGCCACCCTTTGCGCCGATTTTCCTGGGTGTCTGCCACAATGTCCGAGGCGCTGTCTTTGGCGTGAAATAGCAGCGGGTACGAGTCGAGTTGGACGATCGCCGGCGGATTTTCGGGAATCGAAACTATGGAATCTGTTAACATCAGCGTGCGCGATCGTCTGTGAAATAATGCAACTTCAGCAAATTTGCCCAAACCGAGGTCTAGCGGGCCGAGAATTGCCCAGTCAAATTGATCGGCTAAGGGCGTGTTGCTGCTGTCAAAGGGCAGTACAGAGGTGCGTTTGGCGGGCAAACCCAGCCAACTCAGCGGCAAATTCACCGGGAAACTCCACTGCTGCGGGGCGACAAATACCTGCGCTTCGGGAAAACACCTCGCAAAGGGGCCGACAAAAACTTTGTGCTCGATGCCCGAAACCGTTGTCAGCAGGATGTACTTCACCTCCCCGTGCTCTGCTACTAACTCCTTTACCAAGCGGATACACTCAGGAGTCGGTGCAACCGGGGCGTAGACGAGAAGGCCTTCGGGTTCTAGTTTAATTACTGTCATCCGAATCGGGACGACTACGTAGAAAATGCCTTGTAGTTGGTCAAAAGTCCAGATTGTGTCCTTAACAATTTCCTTGCGGATGGTGCGCCGCTTGCTGTAGGGATAGAGGGGGACAACTGGCCAAAAGGCCCAAGAATAGTCCCGATAATCAATCTGTGCTGATGTTGGTATGCCTTCGCCCTCTGCCACTGGTGCGACTCCTTGCCGATTTTTTTGTACGTGCGTGCGATCGAACTTTTGTTATTTTATTTCACTCGTGCTTGTTGCGCGGATTCGAGGATTTGAAAAGGGGTTATGGGCGATCCATTAGTATCAACTTAACCCGAAATACCGCTGTGAGACCTAAGTCCCTGTCTAATTTAGCGCTTCAATGTTCTTAGCATTTTTTCTGCTTTTCTGATAAATTGGATGTTTTTTCGATGGTGAAACGCCGGAGTACCTTTGACCTTAAACAGCATTGTTTCCAAATGGTAGATCGCCCTTTCTATGTTACCATTATCGCGCTCGATGGTTGCCAGCATAATGTAAGAATCTAGGTGGCTCCACCGTTTTATATCTTGTTCAAGATGGCGTTTAGCCAGATCCCATTCTTTCAGAGCATAGAGAGTTTGACCGTAGACCAACGAGGCTTCACCAAACTTGAAATCTGGTTCTAGCTGATAGATGGTTCGCAAGTCAGTTTGAGCCGCTTGATAGTTGTGTTGTCGCAGTGCGATGGTCGCATTTCCCCAAAGAGCATAGATATTGTTAGGTTCTTTTTCCAAGGCTTTTTTATAGGCTGATTGCGCCTCATCCAGTCGATCGATCTCCAGCAAAATATTTCCTAAGTTGATATACTGATGGGCGTGTCCAATGTTATGAGCTGCTGCCTGAGCCGACCACAAGGCATCTTTCTTCGTCCATCCTTTGAGAAAGCTAGGGCTGGGTATAGACAAGTACGGCAACTTGCGAACGAAAAAGTAGGCAACCGCACCAGGAACATTGGCAAACATCAAGACATATATCCATGTATTTTTTTGTGGATCGTTTTGCATGCAATCAATCAGCATCCAGAGCCAAAAGCCTTGTGACAAGAGAAATAGGATAGACATAACATGACAAATGATTAGGGATTAGACTAAGCTGTTGCGGATTTAAATTGTGTATCCTGATTCAGGGGGAGAGGGGGAAATAATTTTTGTTTACCTACAGGGATTGCAAATGCCTCAACAATAAAATCAGTAGTGGTGCACTTTGATTTTGGGAGCATCTCATTTTTGTAACCTACATTCCGCAGATGTGACTCATCTTACTGGTATTTTGGGTTGGGTGCGATCGATCGCTATTAAACCAACTGTTCAGGATCGATACCTAGTTCCCGCAACCGGGCCGCTAGTCTTTCCTCTCGCTGTTGAGATTCTGTCAGTTGCTGTTGAGATTCTATCAGTTGCCGTTCCGCCGCCGTTGCTCTTTCACCCGGACTCAAAATCAATCCTCCTTGGGCCGTAAACCACCGCAACCACAACCGATTCATACTCTTATAAGTGCCTTGCCACCAACCTAAACTCAACTGCAACTCAGGAATAAATAACCGCCCATCAATTAATTCGGCAGGTTCATAGTGGCCTCCTACAAGATGAAAAGCTCGCAATTCATCCGTGTAGCGACTGAACACAAAATAGTAAGGAATCCGCAAAATTTGTTCATAAACTTGCCACTTAGTCGGCGGTTCCCCAGCTTGCTGAACAGTCCGCCCTAAATCTTCATCTTCAGTTCCCGGCGATAGCAATTCCACCACCACAAACGGATTTACCCGTTCTTGCCAAACTACATAACTCAAACGCATATCGCGCCCTTGATAAAGCCTTGGCACACCCACCGCAGCAAACCAATCCGGGCGTTTATGCCAGCGCGGTTGTGTTGCATCGTAATACAAATTTAGGTCACTCGCTGTAAAGACTTGTTCCGCATCCCATCCCGGCGGCAAAAACGTGAATTCCAAGAGTTGCGGCTGATCTAAATGAAATGTATCTGGCAAACCGGGCTCCTTTGGGTCTTCGCTAGGTAAATCATACATTGTTGGCAAACTCTGCCGGGGGTCTAAAGGCGGTTCAGCTTGAGCAGGCGGGTAAGTCGGGAATGTCATAATGAATTCTGAGGTTGCTTATCCTGATATGATTATAGCCTTGTGAGAATGTCTTGCATTTCCAAAGAATTCCCATTAACTCTCAATCTCAAATCTCAAATCAAAACTCCTAAATCGATATGACTCAAAACTACCGCATCACTCTTTTACCAGGAGACGGCATCGGCCCTGAAATTATCGCTGTGGCGGTAGATGTCCTGAAACTTGTCGGTCAACAATTGGACATCGGCTTTGAATTTCAAGAAGCTTTAATGGGCGGCGCTGCTATTGATGCAACAGGCAATCCGCTGCCAGAAGAAACACTGGAAAAGTGCCGCAACTGCGATGCAGTATTGTTAGCAGCTATTGGCGGTTACAAGTGGGATAATTTGCCCCGCGAACAGCGGCCAGAAACTGGATTATTAGGACTGCGCGCCGGATTGGGATTGTTTGCAAATTTGCGTCCGGCGACTATTTTACCCCAATTGGTTGATGCTTCTAGTTTGAAACGGGAAGTTGTCGAAGGCGTGGATATTATGGTCATCCGTGAACTCACAGGGGGCATTTATTTCGGCAAACCGAAAGGTATTTTTGAGACGGAAACAGGCGAAAAACGCGGCGTCAATACGATGGCTTACACCGAGTCAGAAATTGACAGAATCGGGCGCGTTGCTTTTGAGACGGCCAGGAAGCGGGGGAAAAGGCTGTGTTCCGTTGATAAAGCGAATGTTTTGGATGTTTCGCAACTGTGGCGCGATCGTATTATTGCCCTTTCTTCAGAATACCCTGATGTCGAACTTTCTCACCTCTACGTTGACAACGCAGCCATGCAGTTAATTCGCTGGCCCAAACAGTTCGATACAATTGTCACCGGCAATTTATTCGGCGACATTCTTTCCGATGCCGCAGCGATGCTAACTGGTAGTATTGGGATGCTGCCTTCTGCTAGTTTGGGAGCAAGCGGGCCGGGAGTTTTTGAACCCGTACACGGTTCCGCACCGGACATCGCTGGACAAGATAAAGCCAATCCCATCGCCCAAGTTTTGAGTGCGGCAATGATGCTACGTTACGCATTAAATCAGCCGGAAGCTGCTAATAAAATCGAGCAAGCAGTTGTCGAAGTTTTGAATCGAGGTTATCGTACTGGTGATATCATGTCAGAAGGCATGAAACTCGTCGGCTGTCGGGCAATGGGCGATGCTTTAATTGAAGTTTTGCAAGGTTGATTTATTTACCTTGTAGGGGCGGGTTTTACCAATAATATTCGACGCACACCCACAATCTCATAAACCCGCCCCCACACAACTAATAACCTATATCAACCTTGACTTTGATCTAAGGGAAAAAATGTACATTGAGGCTTACCGTTGGGAGGGGGCGGGTTTATAAGATTATTAATTTTTGGCAATTCGGGTTGGTAAAACCCGCCCCTACAGGAATTGGGGTTTAATGTTCCGGTTTCAAAAGATTGAATTGCTCGGTATCAATGCGACTTGCTGGATACAAAATATCAGGGGCGGGTTTATAAGATTATTAATTGTTGGCAATTCGGGTTGGTAAAACCCGCCCCTACAGGAATTGGGGTTTAATGTTCCGCCGTCAAAAGATTGAATTGCTCGGTATCAATGCGATTTGCTCGATACAAAACTTCAGCTATTTCCGAAAGCGCTAATACAGAATGTGCCCGATAACCGTTGGCCTGCATCTTATCTTTGACTCCCTGTTCGTGGTCGATCAATACTACAATATCTTCCACATTCAAGCCAGCCGATTTTAACTTAGCTGCGCCTTCCATCACGCTTTTGCCACTAATCAAAATATCATCGACTACGACAATCGTTTCTCCTGCCTGAAAATGCCCCTCAATCAATTTGCCAGCCCCGTAAGTTTTCACCTCCTTGCGCGGGAAAATCATCGGGCGTTCCATCCGCAATGCTAAACCCGTTGCTGTGGGTAAAGAACCGTAGGGAATTCCGGCAATGCGATCGAATTTTAAATCCTTGAGAATGTCTGCATAAGCGCTGACAATTTGATGGAAAATCTGCGGAATTGAGATAATTTTCCGCAAGTCGATGTAATATGGAAATACGGCTCCCGATGCTTGTACGTGGTCGCCAAAAACTACGCAGCCGATGTCATAAAGTTGCAAGATTAAATCGCGGTGAGGTTCCGGTTGCAAAAAGCAAACATCGGGCAGCCACAGTTCGCAAGTGGGACTACCTTCGATCGCCCGCACCCTCTGTTTATTAATACTATCCCGCAATTTCTCAATTTCTTGGCGCGGCTCTTTCCCCGCTAATAAACTCGGGGGGACTGGCAGCAATAAATCTTCACCATTCTTGCTTAAACCAGCCGCCAGCAGTTGTGCGAGGTCGTTTTCTTCCGTGAGGTCATTTTCTTCGGCGATGTCTCCTTCGACTAAAATTAGGCGTTCAGGAGCCGCTTGGCGGATACGGGCTAAAATATCCGGCATTACTCCTACTTCTAAACCCAGTTTTTCGGGAGTTCCCCAAGTTTGAGAGAGTCGGACTAATTGCAAGTAAAAAGGGTTGTTTGGCGTCGGATATTCTTGCAAAGCAGCCCCTGACGGGTTGGCGGTGGCACAGAGGACAAAAACAGTTTTTCCGGCGTATAACAAAAAAGGCGCTACTTGGTCGAATCCGGCATAGGGACTTAAGGTAATAGCGTCAACTCGCCAGTCTTGAAATACAATTTTGGCAAACACTGTGCTGGTATTTAAATCGCAGTGTTTGGCATCTAAAATTACTGGCAGGTGAGGGGGAATAATTGTTAAAATTTCTTGCAGCAATGCCCAACCGGGAATACCGAGAGATTGGTAAAAACCGAGGGTGATTTTGCAGGCACAGATTAAATCGGCTGTTTGGTCGATCGCACTTTTTAGCTTTGACAACAAATCAGTTACATAAATTTGAGTCTCTTCCCCAGTCATGGAAACCTGCGGGGGCAAGGTTTCGGGGTCGGGGTCGAGGGCTAAATACAGCAAACTTTGATTGTTTTCAACAGCCGCTAACAGTTTATCGAAAAAGTTGGTTTGATCCGTCATAATTTGTTAGGAAGGTAAGGGAAATTAAAAAAAATGCAGCTCAAAGTGAGAGGGGTGTTGTGCCGGAAGAAACCGATCCCCGTTGAAATTGAAATTAAGAATCTTTTAAGATTGTAGAATGTAAAGAGCAGGAAATCTGTAACTTTGGGAGCAGTTTCATCTGGAATGATTTTTGGGTTGGCTACACCAGTGATTTCACCTAAGCCGCAGCAAGTCAATTAGTTGTGGTAAACTAACCAGTGTCCGGGCGGTGATTTGATCAGCATTCCCTGCGGTACGCGAGTTTAGTAAATGCGAATTTGCAAGGGGCAGATTTGAGAGCAGCAAATTTTAGACAAGCTAATTGATCCAGGGCAAATTTGAGCGGGGCTGCTTGGCTGCAAGCTAATTTACAAGGCGCTAATTTTACTCAAGCTAATTTAATCCAGAGTCCGTTTGAGGGGGTTAATCAAAAAAATGCTCAGGTTGCAGGTGTTATTTGGGTTGAGGCTAGTATTAAATAGAAGCAGAAGCTAAACCAATGCCCGCCTTATATTAGGGATAGTAATAAATGATCGGTACGATCGACTTTACGATTTGGGACGAGTTGCTGCAACGCTACGTTGACGATTTGGGCCGCGTCAATTATCGGGGCTGGAAAGCTGAGGGGGCGGATGTTTTGAGGGGGTGGCTGGAAAGTTTGGCCGATGTGGATTTGGCGGATGGTACTGATGCGGATGCGCGGCTGGCGTTGTGGCTGAATGCGTACAATGCGATCGCAATTTCTCAAGTTCTGGAAGTATATCCGATCGCGTCCATCCGTCCCAAAGTTTTGGGAATTCCCAACTGGCTGAGTTTTTTGGATTTTTTCACTCGTTCAAATACGATTATTGGCGGCAAAAAGTACAGTCTCAATCAAATCGAACACGCAATTTTGCGGCCGGAATTTGCGGAACCGCGCATCCATTTTGCATTAGTTTGCGCTTCAGTCGGGTGCCCGCTGCTGCGCCGGGGGGCTTATTTCCCGGAGTCGGTACGGACTCAACTAGAAGCGGATGCCAGCCGTTTTATTCACAATCCTGATAAGGTGCGATATGATGCCGAGAAAAAGACGCTTTATTTGAGCAAGATTTTTAAGTGGTACGGCGAGGATTTTGTAAAGGCGGCGGGTTCGGTGGCTGAGTATGTGGGCGGTTATTTGGGGCCGGAGGCGGCTGTGGGTGATGGATTGGCGATCGTTTTTTTGCCTTACGACTGGAATTTGAATCGGGTTGATGGATAAAATTTGCGGAAGTGGATAGGTGTTTTTTTGAGGGGTAATTTTTTTAGTCTGTCGTTACCCCTTCAAATTGCCAGATTCAACAGGGCGATCTGATGACTCCGAGGCAACAGGGCGATCGACTCGCTGGCACTGGCACGGCTGGCAAAATGTAGCCATCTAGCGGGGTTTAGAGGGTTTTGGGGTGATTGGTTAGGTTGCACGGCTGGCACGACTACAACAGCGCTCAGTATCGAATGCTCTTATCAGAATTGGCTGATTGGTGCGAGGTGTTTGCTTGCCCGGATGATATTTTCTGGGAGGGAGAATCTCAGGGGAATATGAGTGCTACTGTGGATAGGTTGGCGAAATTAGTATTGCTGGAGAATGTTGAACACGATGGAAGCGGAACTCTGTGACCGACTTTAAAAGCGATTTTTCCTTGAAGGACAAATAGTACACCAGCTTCTCCTAGCGCAGTAGCTACTAATTCCTCCCCACTCATTGGGGAAACTAATTGGATGGACAAATAATGGCAACTTTAGCTCAGTATCTGTACTCAATTGCACATTCAGATAAACCCCAAGATGAAGAAACTGAACATTTTAAAGAGTTTAGAGATAATCTCTTAAAAATGCCAGATATGTCTGTCGAAAAAATAGATTCAGAAATTTTAATTGAATCCCAAGTATCTCACCCTAAAAAAGCACTTGTGTCTCCTGCAACCATCTGTAGGAGGGTACATTCTCTTTTTCGTAAAAAACTAAAAGATGGAACAAAATTGTCTACTATTGTACGTTTTTTGTTGGCGGAGGTATATAAACACTCTCAAGACTTGGGGGAAATAACCGATGAAGAATTAGTCTCCGAGTGGAAAGCTACAATTGACCCACTTCTGAAAAATTTATTAGTGCAAGACAGGTTTAATACTCTTTTAGGTGTTTTTGAAAAAATACTTACTTTACCAGAGAAAGGTAAAACTATGCAAAACTATTTGAAAGTCAACGAGGAAAAATTAGAAGTAGAGATTGAAGATGAAACAGACGAATTAGATAAAAATAATTTTAGAATTAGAGTACCTAACTACTATCGATATTCTAAACTCCCCACTCGTGGGGAAGACTAATTGAATAGAGCAACAACAAAAGCTCTGAAATCATTTGGATTTCGGGGCTTTTACTGACCCACTGCGCCCAATTGTTTTGAGAAAATTTTGGGGCATTGTTGACCAAATGAGTCGTTTCACCGTCTAAGAGGGCTTTTAGAGGTTTGGTGGTACTGTTGGACGATCGGAACGGTTCGAGCGGTCGCAGCGCTGCACGGCTGGCAAGGTGGCGAGGTCGGAGAGGTCGGAGAGGTGACAAGGTGGCAGTGTCGATCGGACTGTTGGAGCGCTGGCATGGTGGCACGGTCGGAGCGGTGGCTGTCTAGCTTTTTTGCGTCACAGATGTCAATGAAAACCTGAGACTTTTTTAAAAACATGGCTTTACCAACGTATTAACATTTCTTATCAAAATAAATAATCTCAACACTGTAAGGGTTTGAGTTAATTTAACTGTTTTATCATTTCAGATTTAAGTTAAACAGTTAACGTAAATAGTTGACATACGTTAAAATGTATGTAACTCACTTTACCAAAGAAAAAAATGACAGATTTCAATTATCATAGTAAATCCACCACTCTAGAAAAACTCGTAAAATTATTAAGTTTTTCTAATAAAAATAATGAATCACTTCCTGAAGTTGATAAAAAATATAGTTTTCAACTCGATAATAAAACATTTGTAGAATTTTCTAAATACGATTGGGAAATTTTAAATAAGTTAATTTTTGAAGGACAAGAATTGAGTAATAGTCGTGAAGAAACTATAATGTTTTTTCTTGAAACAATTGAAGAAGATGAAAATGGATTTATTTATAATTATTGTTTTAACTTTACTATCAATAATTTACATTCATTAGCTAAAACACAAAAGAGATTACATAAAATATCCCAAGAAATTGATAAAGCGGAAAAATATCTAAACGAAGCTTATAACCTTTTTTATAATCCGTCTACAATTAATAATTTATCAGCTTGTGAATTTCGGGAATTAGCCATCTTAACTTTATCAAGAATTTATGATGACGATAAACAGTCTGTAAGTCTTCCTAATATATTAAATTGCATTATGACAGATTTTGATAAATGGTTAAAAATGCCTCATTCTAAATTAGAAAAAAAGAATTTAGATGAAAAAATGTTACTATCAGACTTGGAAAAAATATCTGATAAGTCTAATAAAATCGTACAGAAACTATTTAAACAAAGAAATAAGTCTATAGCACATTTAGATGAAGCGTATGTATTTAGACTGTTTAAAAGCTGTAAAGAACCAAACTGGGGTTTTCCTGTGCATTCAGAATTGGTAGAATTAATTACTATTGCTAAAGAATTACGTGATAGGTATTCAACAGCAATTAATATATAGTTTACAATTTACAGACACTTTTTCAACAGTTGTAAACTCTAGGCGGGGAAATATGGATTTCCCCGCCTAGCTTATTTTAAAATTGTTTTAGGTTTCACATCAGGATATTATATCGTATTTTGTAAGGGTTACAGGGCTTAGTAATATAAACGCATGATATTTAAATATCGTATTTTCTTGACCGCCTCTGGAATGGGTTTAATTTTATAACCAATCCCAAGAGTTTTCAGCTTTCGCAGTTGTCCGAGTGTTTCGGGGATAAAAGTAATCTCATTTTTTTGGATGAAAAGCTCTTTCAGATTGGAAAGTTGCCCTAGTGTCTCTGGGATAAAAGTAATCTTATTTCCATCAAGCCAAAGCACTTCCAGGCTGGAAAGTTGTCCGAGCGTTTCGGGGATAAAAGTAATCTCATTGTGATTGAGGTAAAGTTCTTTCAACTTAAAAAGTTGTCCGAGTGCTTCTGGTATAGAGGTAATTTTATTGTACATAAGTCCAAGCTCTATCAGCTTGGAAAATTGTCCGATCGATTTTGGAATAGCTGTAATCTGATTAAAGTTAATATTAAGGTTTTTTAGCTTGGAAAGTTGTCCAAGTGCTACTGGAATAGCTGTGATTTTGTTGCTATTAAGGGTAAGCTGTTTCAGATTATAAAGTTGTCCAATTTTTTCTGGGATAGTAGTAATTTGGTTGTTACTGAGGTCAAGCGATGTTAGATGCGTAAACTTGAAAATTTCCGGTGGAAATTCTTTCAGATTTAGTTCTGTCAAATCTAGCTTCTTCAAATTTTCGCTGATAACTCGCTCAATTTTTTTCACCGCTTCAGGTGGCGTTATCTCTTTTTTCTTTCCACCTAACACCGCATCATAAGGTCGGGGGTGTGCATTTCTGCCACCGAGTACAGCATCAGTAGGTTGAGGTTGATTCTCTTCTGACATTGGATTTGAATTATAAACTGTCTTACATTCTAACCTCTCTCCCTAATTACTGTCTTGAAAGCTAAATTTTTGGCGTTGCTTTGGTGAAAAATACTTTTGATGTACTGTTCACTGAAAAGCAAAATCAGAGTTTCCACGCCTAGCTTTTTGTACGTTTGACGCTCTATCTCAGGATATGGGTGTTTCCTGATTTGTAAAGGTTACAGGCTTTAGGCGGGGAAATAGCGCTTTCCCCGCCTAGATTTATTTAGCAAAGTAAGGTTGGTGATATTCTCACGTCACTATCTAAAAATGGTGTGACTGTTAGCGAAACTTACAGGTTGCAATCAACCTAAATCCCTATCAGGGATTGAAACATGGCCTTAATCAGGTTGAGGGTGGAGATTTTCACTAATCGGTAGGTGGTTAGATGAATGCTAACCAATTAGCTATCGATCGGCCCTTAAACCTCTCCACTCAAAATCTGTTGAACCGTCAAACTTAGCTGTGCAAACATCGGAGATACGATCGCCTCTCCATCCCGAAACACCCCAACCTCAACATATTGCCCCTCCTCAAGCCGCAAAACAGTCACTACTTGTTCAATTGGATCGATAACCCAATATTCTGCGATGCCCCGCGCTGCGTACTGAGCTCGTTTGCGTTGGCGAAGCCCTCGAAGAGGATCGTAATCCCGATCCCTGCCCACTCTACCCGGACTCACTACCTCCACAACAAACCGAGGAGGCAGCATATCGAAAGTGATAGTTAGCCTGATTGCTGTCAGCGGAATGTGTTCAGGTTCCAGAATTATCAAATCGGGGTAGCGGTTGGCCGCATCTCCCGATCGCAAAACGGCAACTTGAACCTCGCAATTATGCGTTTTAATCAGCCTGAGTGGCACTAGCCCGCTGCTAGCCAGATAGAAAAATAGATAGTTAGCAATGAAATTATTAGGTTCAGATTCTGGTGGCAAAGCTATTAACTCCCCATCAATTAACTCATAGCGTTGACCCGTATCATTTGAGTAATTAAGGTACTCGTCAAAAGTTAATTTTTTAGATTGAGCTTGTACCATAATATTACATTCCTTGATTTATTCGTTTCTTTCTGCTGAGAGTTTGTTTATGTAGAAACGGTTTCAACCGCCGAAGGATATCAATCAAAACTGCTGTGCTAGTTCAGCAGGTGTCCCAGCCTCCATCGACAATCGACGCACAAGTGACATATTAAAAACTATCACAGTTCAAATCCAATAAGGTTCAGTTAAAACTGTTTATTCCTCGGAGATCCCCCTAAATCCCCCTTAAGAAGGGGGACTTTGAGTAAGTTCTTGTCCCCCCCTTCTTAAGGGGGGCTAGGGGGGATCGGGCTTAACTGAACCGTATTGAGTTCAAATCCTCTGGAATATAAACAATGATTTCAGATAAATTTCGGCGCGAGTTGCGAGATCAAGCCAAACTCTGGCAAGCAGAAGGACTCATCGACACTTTATTCTACCAACAACTTTCCGAACGCTACCAATTCAACACACTCGAAACCGCCTCCCGCAACCGTTTCCTCAGCATTCTCATCAGTCTCGGCGGCATTCTCCTCGGTATAGGAGTCATCACCTTTGTAGCCGCAAACTGGCAAGTTTGGTCGCGCGAAGTGAGAGTTGCACTGCTGCTAAGTCTTTTCGTAGCAGTCAATGCAGCAGGTTTCTATCTGTGGCGAATTCCCCCATCCCGAAGCAAAAACTCCCATCCCAATATGCCCGCAACAAAAGGGCGAAACAAACTCCTAGGTGAAGGATTGTTGCTGTTAGGATCTCTGATTTTAGGAGCAAATATGGCATTGATGGCGCAAATGTTCCATATTGGCGGTTCTTCCTACGGACTTTTCCTTGCTTGGGGAATCGGCGTGCTCGGAATGGCTTACAGTTTGCGGTTGACTTCCGTGGGCGTTTTGTCCGCACTTTTAATCGGTTTGGGCTATTGGCTTGCCGTGTTAGATTGGTCTTCTAAAGTCGAGTTTTCTTGGCTGGAAGTTTTGGTGCGGCAAATGCCGATCGCAGCCAGTATAATGTTTGTGCCGCTGGCTTATTGGTGTCGATCGCGTGCTATTTTTGCCATAGGTGCGATCGCGATAATTTTTTCCCTACAAGTTTCTATCGTCCAAGGCTTAAATCTAACCTGGGGTACAGCAATTTTTTGCGCCCTACCGCCCGCTTTGCTGTGGGGATACGACGATGCAATCTGGCCGAAGGTACGCAGCAAGCTGTTTCAACCTACCGCCCGCAGTTTAGCACTGCTGTTTCTCGCCAGTTTGTTTTATTTTCTTTCTTTCCACTGGTGGTGGCAAGATTCGCCGAATCCTGGGCAAACTGAGCTGGATTGGGTTTTGCTGACAAATGTGGCTGTTTTGGGCGGTTTCACGGTGTTTGAGTGGCTGCGTTTGGGACGTTTGGAACTGCGGCGGCCGAAACAAAATGGTGTGGATTTGAGTACAGGTGCGATCGGCATTTTCATCCTCGCCAGCGCCTTAATACCGCTTATTCACCTCAATTTTACTCCCATTCCTCAATTAGCAACTTTTCTGTTCAATGTTTTATCATTTTTGCTCGCTGTCGGCTTAATCCGAGAAGGTTTAGCATTAGGAAACCGCCGGACTTTTTGGGGAGGCATGGTATTAATCACCCTGCAAATTATCAGCCGAGTATTTGAATATAACACAGGATTGTTGCTCAAATCTTTTGTATTTGTTTTGTGCGGAATTGGCGTAATTGCTGCTGGTTTGTGGTTCGAGCGCCACTTCGCAAAAATCCCCGATGAATAGAAATTATTCATCTCTCTCTTCTCTCACTCAGCGCCCTCTGCGTTCTCTGTGGTTTAATCATTCCGAAACAACCGCAAACAATATAACCCATACATAACATGAACACAAACAACACTGACTTATTAGTTAAAAATCCAGATACAACAAATCTGTTTCAGCTTTCCCCAGAAGCAAAACGCCTTCCCGCGTGGCGGCTGTGGGTTCCTTTACTCTTGCAAATCGGACTAATTGCCGCCGTACCCGCCACCGCAGTTTACACTTTTATTACTGGCAAAACAGTTGTCCTACAAACAGCACCAGTAGACCCTTACGACTTTTTGCGCGGATATTACCAAGTTTTGAGATATGATATTTCCGATCTCACAAATCTCCAAAAACTCCCCGACTGGAAAGATTTACCTACCGAAAAAAAACCTTGTCCGCCCGGAATTGTTTGTCCCAAAAATACGCACAATCTCAAACCACAAACCAGTTTTTATGTAATCTTAGAAGCGCCAAAAGCCGCGACTAATCCCGGCCGCCCCCAAGCTTGGAAACCCGTCCGCGTCAGTCTCAAAAATCCCACCAATTTGCCCGCCAACCAAATCGCAATTAAGGGAAAATATAACGGTTGGCAGATGGAATACGGCTTAGAAACTTATTATATGCCAGAGGATGAAAGGGAAAAAGTCAATCAGGAGATTAGCGAAGCTCAAAGGAAGCAACGACAATCTTTTTTGGTAGAAGTAAAGGTTGACAAAACAGGCCATGCTGTGCCTGTAAGTTTGTGGGTGCGCGATCGCAATTATCGATTTTAGCTGATATCTCGCACCATTGTCAGCAACAGGCAAGATGCCTGTTCCACAAGAAAATTTATATTTTGTGGAACAGGCATCTTGCCTGTTCCTAAACAAGTAATTGAAAATGGTGCAACGTATGAGTTTTAGCCAATCAGGGCAAAAGGTCGATCGACCTTTTGGCCTTGTTTTGAGTATTTTGGCTTAGAGATGGCGCGGATGTTGGGCGATTCCCGACCGCAACGGGCCCGCAGGCGCAATGGGATAGCTTCGCTCGCGCACACCTTTCAATTGCCGACAACCCAGGAGAATCTAGTGAAATACCTAACACTAACCTTGCGGTATAGTGTAGGCTTCGTGTCTCATTTGCCGTTGCTCTGTTGGGTATCCCATTACTGGGTATTCGTCACCTAAGACGATCCAAGTCTTACACAGCATCTCTGGCTTTGCAGCCTTTATCCCTTTGTAGGGAACCCACGCAGAAACCCTGTTTCCCAAGGCAAAAAACTATTCCGTATGACAAACTTGGATTGTATTTCACATTAGAACGTATCCCAATAACCAGCGGTCTGTCTTTTCCCCCTTTCTCTCGCAGTTATCCTTGGTAAGCATACTACTGCTACTGTGACCTGTTGTTTGCAGCCGAGTGGGTGGGTCGCAACCACTTATATCTTACCATCTTTTTGTGAGAAATCAGGAAATTTTTGATTATTTCATAGACATTGCTTGGCTTATATCCCAACGCCCAATAGAGGACAATTACAGCGTAGGACTTACGCCAATTGAGTTAAGATATATAAGACTTGCATAAATCTTGCCAGTTCAAGGGCGCAAGTCATGACTCTACTGGAGCTTCTCATGTTAGCCGAGCTAATCTCAGCCAGACGAATACTCAAGACCAAACTCCTCGACTTCTTAGGACTTCCCGAAAATTGCCAAGACCAAACGGATCATCTCGTCAACCGAATTGTATCCCTGCTGGAAGCAAATCCCGCCGAACAAGAAAGATTTTGGGAGACATTCAAAAGTGAATTAGCCGTCGATCCGGTAGAATTAGAAACAATACTCAAGTGTTCGCCCGCAGAACGCCAGCAGTGGATTGAACAAGACAAACTCCCTATTTTAGAATACCGCTCTTTCCGCAAATCAGGAATCCATTTAGAATATCCTGTTCACGACAGAAGATTCATCTTAAGTCTAACGCCAACCGATATTAATAATTGGCGTAAAGAACCCAAAGGGCTGATTAAAAATAATCACCAAATACCCACCCCAATCAATACAGAAAACCCTGAAGAAAACGAACAATCGCGATTAGCTTTTAGTTCAGCTTGGGAAAAAATTATTGCCGACTGGAAAGAACAAGGTTCGGAAGAAATTTCAGCAACCTTCCAGCTAGCTTACTGGACAGTTTGGGCGTCGCGCTGGGCAAAAGAAAATCAGCTCAACAGCTTTAAAGCAATTAAACATAAGGAAGTCTACGAAACTCACCAGCAGGAATGGTACCAGCGAAAAAATCAAGCAGTCAAGTTACTGATTGAAATGCCCTACGCCATGCTTTACTTCTACCGTCCGGCGGATTCTGACAAATTATATCTCGAACTGTGCGACGACCACCAGGAAATGATGAAAGATGCCTACTATTGGGACAAGTGGGACTTTTTCTATCAGAACCGCAAACTTGTAAATAAGTGCCGCGAATGTGTGTACTGCGAAACCAAAGATTATTACTCGCTTTACTATCTCGAAATCAAGAGCGACAAGTTTCCAGATTTTAGCTTTTCTTTCCACACGCCGTACACCATCGGCAGAAAATTTTTGCCACATCCAGAAACGCTACCTTATGTAGACCACGTAGAACAGGACGGCATTTTTCGCTTTGGTCGCCCGCTGCTGGAACAAGAGAAAGCTATTCACACCGAAAAGGATGTATTGCTCAAGTTTGAGGCTGCTTTGGCAGCAGCGAAAAAGTTTGTTTAGTTAGGAGTCATTAGTCATCAGTCATTAGTCATTAGTTATGAAGGATTAGCGATGACTAAATATTCCTCATTTTAAAAGTAAGAACTGAGCAGTGTTTAGTCAATAATTGGCGCGTCCTTTACTAATGACTAATGACTAATGACTGCTGACTAATGACTGCTGACTAATGACTGCTGACTAATGACTTTTGAAGTTGGATTACTTGAATGCTGTAGCCAGCATAAAGTTTTGGTTGTGGAGTTACTTCGGAATTGTACGATCGCAATCCCACCTCTGCAAACCAACTCCCCAAGTCAGTTTCAGTCTCAAACAACCACAAAAAAACAGCCAGCCCTGGCCTAAATACCGGATTTGTATGCCGATGAATATCTACCAAAATGAATAGACCACCGGGTTCGATCGCGCGGTATACTTCCTGAAAGATTTGTCGCAATTGCGCCCGTTGCATTTCGTGCATCGCAACGCTGCTGCGTACTCCTGTCAAACTGACAGTCGGCAAAAGCTTCTAAATAATAATCGGCTGATGGCACATTTTTCGTTGGTCGTTGTGACCCAAACGAGGATTGCCGCCTACGCTCAAAGCAGCCAGACGTGCGATCGCAATCCTAGAGACACTGATACCGATAACTTAAATCTCTAAAAAATGTTGCTATAGTCAAAATTATGTATACCTTGCTATCGACTTAAGATATTATTAAATTATATGATAAAGATAAGTAACAGAACTGAGACGATGGGAGAGCTGTAACCGCTATGGGTCGTGTGGGAGTATTGCTATTAAACTTGGGCGGGCCAGATCAAATCGAGGATGTCCGTCCTTTCCTGTTCAACTTGTTTGCTGACCCGGAAATCATTCGCATTCCGTTTCCGTGGATGCAAAAACCGCTCGCCTGGTTGATTTCGACCCTGCGCTTTCAAAAATCCCAGGAAAACTACCGCCAAATCGGGGGCGGCTCTCCTTTGCGGCGAATTACCGAGGAACAAGCCCTAGCCCTGCAAGAACGATTGCAGTCCAAGGGACAAGATGCTCGAGTATACGTGGGGATGCGGTACTGGCATCCTTTTACCGAAGAGGCACTCGCCAAAATTAAGCGCGATCAGATCGAACACTTGACCATTTTGCCGCTGTATCCTCAATTTTCCATCAGCACCAGCGGTTCTAGCTTCCGGCAGCTAGAAGAAATGTGGGGCAAAGATCCAGCCCTCAAGGATATAGAATATACCGCAATTCCTTCTTGGTATAAGCGGCCTGGTTACATTCAGGCAATGTCGGAACTGATAGCCCAACAATTAGACCACAATCCTGATCCCGATCGAGTTCACATCTTTTTCAGCGCCCACGGCGTCCCCCTCAGCTACGTAGAAGAGGCTGGAGACCCCTATCAGCGCGAGATTGAAGATTGCACTCGTCTGATTATGGAACATTTGAATCGATCGAACGAACACACTCTAGCTTATCAAAGTCGGGTTGGCCCGGTGGAATGGCTCAAGCCTTACACCGAAGACGCCATTACCGAATTGGCAGAGAATGGAGTCCAAGATTTGTTGGTAGTTCCGATTAGTTTTGTTTCCGAACACATCGAGACTCTGCAAGAAATTGACATGGAGTATCGAGAATTAGCAGAAGAATCGGGGATTAAAAATTTCTACCGAGTGCCGGCCCTGAATACTCATCCGGTGTTTATTGAAGCCTTGGCCGATTTAGTCATCGAGTCGATCGAATCTCCCAGCGTTAAATTCTCTGATGTTATACGCCCTTCCAAGATAGTGAAAATGTACCCTCAAGAGCAGTGGGAGTGGGGTTTGACCACGGGGGCGGAAGTCTGGAACGGTCGTGTGGCGATGATTGGTTTTGTGGCACTATTGCTGGAGTTGATTACGGGTCAGGGCCCGCTACACTCGATCGGATTGCTTTAAATTGACAGTTGACAGTTGACAGTTGACAGTTCACTGTTGACAGTTGACTGTTGACAGTTGACCGTTGTTACAAATGACTAATGATATCCAATCCCTTGGGATCGGAATTATTTATCTCTCTCTTCTCTTTCTCAGCGCCCTCTGCGCCCTCTGCGGTTAAACCATTCCGAAACAACCGTACACGATATAACTAATCACTAATTAATCAGGATCGCGCTTGCGGCGGCGGGGATTTCCCTTATCGCCCGGTATTCCCTGACTTTTGTACCAGCGATACCACTCTTTTGAACTGCGAATTGCCAGCCACAGCAGCATCATCGCCACTAACCCTCCCTGCCGCGGTGCGTCAAAGGCAAACAAAACCAAGGAAATGCACAGAACATCTTGGAGGAAAATCACCCAAATCGGCAAACCCCGCAGCCGATAAAACCATCCAGCTTGTACCAGTTGCAGCACTAAAGCCAACAAACCTCCTACAACACCAATAATCCACAGCATCCAAGGGTGAGCAATAATGTCGTCGATCGAACTTACCTGAGCGATCGCAATTCCCATAATTGCTCCTACAATGGGGCTGAAAATAATTTGCACAATTTGCAGTACCCGCTGTCCTACAAAGGTTTTAGAAGCAAATAACTCTAACAGCGACCAACTCACTAAAATTGCTATCACCACTTGGGGGTGAAGCCCAGACAATAGAGGTATTTCCGACCAAAGTTTGTCAATCCGCAACAAACCAATTAACAGCAGGGGCAGGGCAATTCTCATACCCCCTGCCGCAGACGCAGAGAGTGCGGCTAGGAGTCCAACCATAATAATAATTCAGTTTCTAACGTCAGCTAAAGCCTCGATCTATTTCAGAATTTAATTCCCCTGATGGCTGGCTGTGATTTGAGCGAGCGAACTCAAATTGAGGCTTGAGCTTAAATATCACCCTCCATTGTAAGTGTATCTGCTTAATCCTGCTTGGCACTGCGATATTGTCGATCGACACAAGGTAGTTGACTGTTAACTGTTGACTGTTGTCAGAAGAAAGGAGGCAGCATTCAACCAGGATTGTGATTAAATTAGCTTAAGCACTCGAAGCCTTCTTCTCTCTGACAACAGTCAACAGTCAACTAACTTCTTATGTCTGAATCATTATTTGCCGATGCCAGCCGCCGATTAGAACGAGCCTTAAAATATGTGTCCCTGTCCGAGGATACGATCGAACGGCTGAAATACCCCAAATCCAGTTTAGTGGTATCGATTCCCGTGCGGATGGACGACGGTTCCCTGCGAATTTTCCAAGGTTATCGGGTGCGCTACGACAATACCAGAGGCCCGTCTAAAGGAGGAGTGCGCTATCATCCGGGAGTATCCCTTGATGAAGTGCAATCCTTAGCATTTTGGATGACTTTTAAATGTGCAGTTTTGAACTTGCCTTTTGGAGGAGCCAAGGGCGGAATTACTCTCAATCCCAAGGAATTGTCCAAACTGGAATTGGAACGGTTGAGCCGAGGCTATGTCGATGCGATCGCAGATTTCATCGGCCCCGATGTCGATATTCCCGCGCCGGATGTCTACACCAATCCCATGATTATGGGTTGGATGATGGATCAGTACAATATTATTAAGCGGCAGCTTTCTCCAGCGGTTGTGACTGGAAAACCAGTGACAATTGGCGGTAGTTTGGGCAGAGATACAGCCACAGCAATGGGTGCTTTTTTTGTAGTACAAACTATCTTACCCAAATTTGAACTCAATCCTCAAGATACAACTGTAGCAGTACAAGGTTTTGGTAATGCAGGTGCAGAAATAGCAGAACTGCTCTGGAAAGCAGGTTACAAAGTTGTTGCTGTCAGCGATTCCCAAGGAGGAATTTATGCTAAACAAGGTCTGGACATCCCCAGTATTCGAGGCTTTAAAGACTCGAACAAAGGTATCAAAGCTATTTACTGCGAAGGTTCAGTTTGCAATATTGTCGAACACGAAATATTGACAAATGATCAACTTTTAGCATTAGATGTAGACGTGCTAGTTCCAGCAGCTTTGGAGAATCAAATAACTGAAGCGAATGTTAATGATGTTAAGGCTAAGTTTATTTTTGAAGTAGCTAACGGGCCGATTGATTCTGCTGCTGATTTGATTTTAGAAGCGAGGGGAATTCAGGTAATTCCTGATATTTTAGTCAATGCCGGAGGCGTAACGGTTAGTTATTTTGAGTGGGTGCAAAATCGCAGCGGGCTTTATTGGACGCTGGAGGAAGTCAATCAGCGGTTGAAGCATAAAATGGTCGAAGAAACTGAGGCAATTTGGAGAAAATCTCAGGAATTGTCAGTTTCCATGAGAACTGCGGCTTACGTGTACGGGTTAAATCGACTCGGAGAAGCGATGAATGCGAAGGGAACGCGGGATTATTATGTGAACGGTTGAGGGAAGTGCGGTAAGATTGTGCGATCGCACAATCTTACCGCACTTATTCGAGAAAAGTGCAGTCTACGAACCGACTTGGCAAAACTTGGCTTGGAATTGGGGAATTTTAGGTTTGCACGCCGCAGTTTATTTAACCGCCACTGTGCTGTTGCAGAAGCGGAAAGATATTTTTAAATAACGCACGATGGGTCGTTGCTCCGACACCGCCCTGAAATGCAGATCAATTTTTTGGTATAATTACTTCCATGCCAAGACAAGACATCTATCATGATTGCGTCAAAAATGCTTTAGCCAAAGAGGGCTGGGAAATTACAGACGATCCGCTGACAATCGAATTTCAAGACCTGCGTCTCTATGCGGATTTAGCAGCAGAGAAGCTATTCGCTGCTGAAAGGAATCACCGAAAAATTGTTGTAGAAATCAAAAGCTTTACGAGTCCTTCCTTAGTTTCCGAACTAGAAAAAGCTGTCGGACAATACAATATATACCGAGGCTTTTTGAGGCGGCAGCATCCCGAAAGAGAAATATATTTAGCAGTACCTCAACAAATTTATCAAGGATTTTTTATGCGTGTTTCTATTCAAACGATCCTCCAAGACCAAGAAATTAAGTTAATTGTTTTTAATGCAAGTTCTGAGGAGATAGTACAATGGATAAGCTAGAAAAGTATCGGCAGATAGTTCAAAAAATTGTAGCCGTTCACGGACAGTATAAATCCAGTCAGCCAGAAATTGAAAGTCTGACAATTTGCGATCGACAAAACGATAACTATTTATTGATGGGTGCAGGATGGAATCAAACTGGCAGAGTTCACAATATTGTTTTGCACCTCCGCCTTCGCGAAGGGAAGATTTGGATTGAATGGGATGGGATTGAAGAAGGAGTGACTCAAGAATTGCTAGAAGCTGGAGTTTTACCAGAGGATATCGTGCTGGCTTTTTATCCTCCTGAAATGCGCGTTAATACCGGGTTTGCAGTTGCTTAATATCAAACCAAATCCGAGTCTAATACTCCTTGTCTCTGTAACGACAGTTGTCAAAATGGGAGACTACAGCACAGAACCGGAAACCAAAGCAACGCGAAAACCGATGTCGTTGTGCGGACGTTCGCCCGCTTCCTGGTACGATAGGCACTGCGGCAAAGGATCGCATTGTTGAGCCAAGAACTGCCACGCAGCACCCGGCGATCGTCTGTGCCAGCTTCCCAGGAATTTCATCTGAAATTGCACCTCTTATCATGTTGCTATTAGTTACAAATTTAAAAAATATTTAATCTACCAAATCCTCTAAGGAAAGCTTCAGGAGGTCGCACAATGCTTTCGTCTGTTCTAGATACAGCTTTGGAATATGTCTACCTGCTTCCCAATTTTTCACCGTCATTACAGTCACGCCCAATTCATCAGCAACTTGCTGCTGCGTCAAAGAAAGCGATTGGCGTCGCTGTTTGAGTTTTTCCCCCACACTACTCATTAACTATCCAAATTCAGAATTCCTATGGTTAAGTTGACTTAACCACAATTTGTCCGTAGTATGAGAGGAGAACATCACATTCGTCAGAAAGCCAGTGCGTCCCGGCTACCAACCTATCAGCACTGGCTCTGGCTCCCATACGTATGGAGACAAGTTAATTATGCCTTACAAAGAACGACTTTATCCTTGGGTTATGGTTCGTTTGCTGCCCAAAATGCAGCGGTTGACAGTTGGTCAGTTCCGCACTCGATCTGATGCGGACGGTCATCTAGAGATTCTCCGTCGCTTGGTTCCTGGCGGGAAATTCGCGGTGATATTTAACCCCGACTTGCTAGAGTCGCAGCAAGCTGACACTTGCTACAGAACATTCGATCGGTAATTTTCAAAGAATCCCTTCCCGGACAGGGGGAGAGAGTGACAATTAGTCGTTGGGTGGGGGCGGGTTTACGAGATTATTGATTTTAGGCAATTATGGTTGGTGAACTCACCCCTACGATTTTTGCTGAACCAGCACTTAAAAACAACATAAAAAAATCCCCCAAACGGGGGATTTCTTTCAAGGCTATTACATAGCCTTAGTCTCTGGCATCAAACACTTATCGGAATCGCAGCCCGCTGGCCCTGAATCCATCATTTCACCTAAGTCATAGCGACTCAGTGCCGCATGAAAAACATCTATTTGGCGGCGCGCTAAAGTCTCTTCCACCATCTTGGTGTAAGTTTCCTTGTTTATCGGTTCAAAGGGCAAACGCGGGAAAGTTTCAAGAGCATCAAACCGAGCTAAAAGCGCTGCGGAAATGTAGCCTTCATCATCGCGAATCGCTTCATAAATCCGAGTGCCCAAACTTTCCACTTCGTTTTCGCGCAGTTCAATCGTGGCCGAAGTGTTATGTCTGACATAGAACTTTTGCACTTGCATATAAAAGTCCATTTGTGCCGCCGCTGAGAACTTGTTAATGTCAATTTCATCAGCACCGGGTAAATCAGCCCAACTTACTGCAACAGGTATTTCTACCAGCCATTCCGTGCAGCGTTCATCGAAGGGATTGTTCAGCAAATTGCCGTTTTCATCCTTGTCAGATTGAGACGGAATCACGTTGTATCCGTAGTCGATGCAGGCGAGGGCTACGGGGTCGTTTTTGCCGAAAGTGATTCGGCGAATGAAACGCTGGGCTTTCGGCGGATGCCACCCCGGCGAAGCACCTGTCAGCAGAGATTTAGTACCCGATGGTTGAACCGTTGTGCAGCGATTTGGGCGTTTTAAGGAATGGCGATCGCAATAATCCCATACTACCCGATCGACAATCTCGCGCCAACCACTCAAATACTCTTCTTCCCGCTGTTTAAAAGCGATTCCTTGGGGAGTTTGCGGGCGGCCTTCCACCCACCAGCGCAGCCACTCAACGCCAAAAGCATGAACGAAGAAATCGAACAATCCCGTGAAAGATACGCCGACAATCGGGTCTAATTCGCGGCTGTATTGATAGCGGGGTTCAAGAAATTTGTGATTGAGAAGTACCGCGACAGATAGAGCCGCAGCCCTGAAAGCTTCTTCCTGTTCTTTGAAGTTGTAAGGGTCAATTTGATTGAGGTGAACCTCCGCCAAATTACAGTTTCCAGCTAGGGTATTGCCGAAAACTCCCTTATGAAACTCTGGTTCGTTGAAGCAGTAAGTATCGTGCAATCCTGGTAATTCTTCGACACTTCTGACCACTTGCCATTTACCTTTGTGTTTAGCATTCGTCCCTTTGCTCACATCTAACCGCTGACAAGGAATTTCACCACATTCAGTAATTTGCAAGTAGTACAAATCTCGACTTCGGACACCGTAATTAGTAATTGACCCTTGATGAGCGCAAAGATTTAGCGACGAACGAATACCACATTTGGTCAAAAGTAACTGAACTCTAAAAGCGCGATCGCGGTCAGAAATATAAATTCTGATACCATTACTGTGGGTATTCGAGCCGTCAGTATCGGCTAATCCAGCAATAAAATGTAAAATTGCTTGCCGATTCCAGCTCGCAATTACATTTAGTGCTTCTGGGTTAACTTTCAAACTTTTCAGCAACTCTCCAGAAAAGCTCAAGTTAGTTACATCGGTAAAAGCAGGTAAATAGTCATAGCTTCTTTCATGAGACTTATTTCCTGCTACTGACAATGCCATTTTATGTTCGTAAAGTCGAACTTTCGCATTGTCATTTTTGTCTGTAGTTCCATCTCCTACAGCGACCCCCAAAGTGTAAGCATAACTTGAATCGATATTCAAGCCATCTTCATACTGAATTGTAAAAGGTTCAGTATGAATGCTATAGCGGCTTGTATCCATCAAGTCTTTGGTTTGAACTTCTCTGTAAACTTTACCAAAGCGATCCTTGACAAAAAAGCGATGATATTCTGTGGCATCCAGATAAGTACCATCACCAAACTTTACACGATAAAGTTTGCGTCGCCCGCCACAAGTATCACTCGCTGTCTTAAATGGTGTGACGCAGCTCCATCTTTTACCATTCCAAATCTCGATTTCAGTTCCAAGAACGTCCTTTATTTTATGCAGTCCGTCTCTAGTAATTAGCAGAGTGTCGCCACTGACACAATGAAAATTAGAGCCGATGATTTCACCACACGGGTTTAAGCCCACACGAACTAACCTATGCTCTAACTCGCCAGCAGTCATATTAGGATGGCGTTCCTGCAACCACTCTTTAGCTTTTCCTTCGTCATAAGCTTTCAAAAACTCAAGTTTAAGACTCGGTGTTGAAAGTAAATCAACGTTAGATCGAGCTACAGCTTCGCCGGCCCATTGAATCGCACCTTCGCCGCTGTAATACTGTTTACGGACAGCATCAATACATTCTTCTAGTGTAGGTTTGGTATGGAAAACTCGCGTATGGTTGGCCATCCGAAGGGCATCGCGTTCTGGATCTATTCTCCAGTTGCCGCTTTCATCTTGTTGCCACAAATTATTTTTAGCATTTGCTCCGAGTTCGTCATCAGCATAAAACTGACGCATTCCGGCCGATCTTCTAATGTTTCCAGCAACAATTGTCACCGCAGCTTCATCAATCAACACGCAGCATTCAACTGAATTTAACTGCCGCCCTAAAGCTTTATTCAAAATTGCGGCGCAGCGCTGATAAAGGTCGGGCAATTTCACCGGATTTGCTACTCCGCCAAAACCTTTTAAAGGTTCTCCCACCGGGCGAACGTCGCTCAAATCGATAAAAACTTGAACTTCTCCTGCAAATCTTTCATCTGTGGATAATTCCAGCAAACTTTGATAGGAGCTTACCCAACCTTGGCGAGAATCTCCGACATAAATAGTGGCGGTTTTTTCTGCTATTTTTACTTCTGTTTCTTGACGGCGCGACTGGGCGGGTGTCGAGCCGATTTCGCCTTGCATGGTTAGGGTTAAACGGTTGCGAATCGGCGGCAGTTGGTTGATATATTGTGGTTCCAAGACTGCCCCAGTGCCGCAGCCCATCATTGCCAAATCCATCAACAAGCCAAAGGAACGCCAGTCGAGAATATTTGTTGATGAGCAATTATATGCGCCGGAAAAATTCTCTGGTTGCTCGATCCATTTGCTGCCACCTACCCACAGCCAGCGGCCTGAAGCGAGGGTTTTGAGCTCGTTTTGCATCCGGTGCAGCAGTTGTGTTTCTTCGGGGGTGAGGTTTCCCAGCTTTTGCAGCCCCTTGACTGTTCGATCGCACACTTCGGCCCAAGTCTCCCTTCCCGTCTCGGTACGGCGACTGTAAGTCCTGAAAAATACTGGATTGGCTGCGGGTGCTGTTTCGGGGAAATCGGACAGGTTGCGTTTCTCGCTGGCACTCGATCGCTCTAATTCTCGAACCATAGGTTGTGTACTGACGTGTCGGAATAAATCAACAGACTACGAATATACAACAGGATTCAGATTTAGGGTAAAAGGTTAATATATTTGACAATTTGCACTAGATATGGGGCATCTGTCGATTTTAGATTTTAGATTTTAGATTTTAGATTGCAGAAAGCCATCCTACTTCGATTTGGGATTTGAGATTTTCGATTTTAGGGTGAAAACTTGACAAATTTGACAATTTGCACTAGATATGGGGCACAGAAGTGTACAAGCTCGATCGGGCGATCGGCTCAAAACTTGACAAAAAAACCCGATTTCTTTCTGAAACCGGGTGAACAGCAAATCTTGTCAATTGTCAACCCTTTGTCAATAAAAACTCAATATTGGGTAACAGCGGGTCTTGAACAACCCCCACACCGTTAAAGCCCCAACGTTCAAGCAGCTTTTTCACCTGAGAACCGGAAATCGATTCTACTCCGAATCGATCGGCAACATCAGCAGCGTGGGCATTGAGATAGCTCAAAGCGTCATAGTCTTCGCGAAACATCAGCAGGTAACTCACTGCCGAATCAGGATTGGGATTCGCGGACAGATATTTGCCGTCACTGCGGGAACGTAGCAAGTAAAAAACTTGAGATAACATATTATCTTGGTTGGCAAAATAATAGATTAACTCAAATTGGGCATTGAGAATCGGGAATCGGGAATTGGGCATTGGTAAATTAAAAAAGTTTAATTATTTTTCTTCCTTCTTCCTTCTTCCTTCTTCCTTCTTCCTTCTTCCTTCCCCTATTTAAATCAAAGTCAGTGCTAAGCCTTTAATTCCTCGCCCGTCGCCAATTTGACCGACAATCGAAGCTTGACCAGTCGTCAAATTGATATTGTATAGACTGGAAACTCCGCCAACCTCGATCGCAGCCAAAGCCGTCTCGTTACCGCCAACACTCCTGACATCAAAGCCGAGAACGGTACCAGCATCAATTCCCAAAGATCCGATCGTATTCAACACCCCATTATTCGGCGGATCTTGTCGCACCAAAACATCTAAATTGGTGTCAATTGCAAACAGCGTTGTCGAAGCTGCCCCTGCAAGGTTATTCACATACGCAGCAGCAGCAGCCGCGCCGGGATTGCCAAAATTGCGATCGCCCGCAGCATAAGCCAAATTCCCGTCGAGTTGAACTCCCCCCGTCAACGTGTCAACATCGACAATTGCCCCCGTATCCGGGTTGAGGCGGGCGTTTTGACCGGCTTGATTGACAAACCGAATTCGATCAACCGTCGGATTGAAATCAAAACCCGCAGCCCCCGGAGTTAGGGGAACAGCAAACTGCCCGCTACCGACTGGACTTGCTTGCCCAGTCACCGGATTGATGGCGTACAAGCGATTGCTAGAACCCACACCGTATAACACACCGTTAGCGGGGCGAAAATCAATTCCCAGCAAACTTTCTCCCGGCTGTAACCCTGTAACTGCCACGTCACTGAGAATCGCCCGCGGTGCCGCCTCGTTAAAACCGACAATTGTTTCAGCGCCATTTCTGACAGTTAAGGCGTAAGCTGTAGGCAAAGGCAAAGCCAAACCGTTAATCTCTCTCCCGTCGGCAATTTGACCGACAAAGGAAGCTTGACCGCTACTTAAATTGATATTGTACAAGCCGGAAATGCCACCAACTTCCAGCGCCGCCACTGCCACCTCGCGGCCGCCAATACTCCTGATATCAAAGCCGAGAACGCTAGTAGCATCAACTCCCAAAGATCCGATCGTATTCAACCCTCCATTATTCGGCGGATCTTGTCGCACCAAAACATCCAAATCGCTGTCAATTACAAACAGGGTTGTCGAAGTTCCCCCGGCAAAGTTATTCGTGTACGCAGCCCCTGCTGCCGCCGGATTTGACCCAAAATTGCGATCGCCCGCAACATAAGCCAAATTCCCGTCGAGTTGAATTCCCCCCGCCACCGTGTCAAAATCCACAAGTGCCCCGTTATCCGGGTTGAGGCGGGCGTTTTGATCGCCTTCATTGACAAAGCGAATTCGATCGACTGTCGGATTGAAATCAAAACCCGCAGCCCCCGGATTTAGGGGAACAGCAAACTGCCCGTTACCGACTGGACTTGCTTCCCCAGTCATCGGATTGAGAGTATACAAGCGATTGCTAGAACCCACACCGTAAAGCAAACCGTTAGCTGGCCGATAATCAATTCCCAGCAAACTTTCTCCCGCTGGCAATCCAGTCACGGGCAAATCTGTGATGACACTTCCCGGATTGGAAAGACTAAAACCGACAATCCGATTAGCAGGAGTTAAAGCATAAGCCGTTGTCCGCGCTGGAGGCGGGGGATTGGGAACAACGCTGCCAATATTATTAGTGAAACTTGCCTGGTTAATCGAACTTTGTCTCACCCCTCTGAGAGTAGCGAGAAATTCTCCTGTTACCCGGTCTTGAATAACAGTATCGTTTCCAGCTTCCAGAATATTCAAGTCGCTAAAACTGAGACCTTCCCCCAAACCGATTAAATCTGTACCGGGTGTAAAATCGGCGATCGCGTCGGCATTTGCCAAACTCACACCGCCACTGGTACGGAAAGGGTCAGCCTCAGCGTAGCGCCTCAAAACAAATAGGTCTGCCCCGTCTCCCCCTATCAGGATATCAGTATCTCTATCCCCCGACAAAACATCATTGCCGGAGTTGCCCGATATGGAATCGCTGCCTTTCCCGCCCACTAAAAAATCGTTGCCTTCTCCGCCGTTAATAGTGTCGTTCTCTAAATCTCCAAATAGCGAATCTTGACCAGAATTGCCCTCAATTAAATCGCTTTGCTTACCTCCATAAATGCTGTCATTACCAGAGTTTCCGGCAATGGTGTCATTGCCCATCAAACCAAAAATCAGGTCATCTTCTGGAGTTCCTGCTAGCAAGTTTGCTTGGGCGGTGTCTCTAATTTCGGCCATGTTCTAGTCACCCTCTAAATTTGATACTTTTGTTGCCTAACGGCGGTGGTATTCTCAGTCAAAATATCACAAATTCGCACTTTTAGGATAGTTTTTCTTATTTTCGGCTGTAGGGGTGGGTTGCCATAAAAGTATTACACGCAGCTAAAATGATATATAAACTCGCCCCCGATTCAAATAAACCCACTTTTAAATACAGATCGCTTAGCCGTATTTTATAGTTGGGTGTGTAGCCAAGGGCGATCGCAGCTCAACTGCAAACAGGCAAGCTGAAATTTTTAGCGGTGCGAACCTATGAAATTTTGTACTGCGTTCATTAGTAATATACGCTGACTCTATAATTTTGGATCTGTACGGTCAGAAATTATTTTTCAACTTTAATCTTAAAGCCTGCGAAGGTGGGCTTTGTCTGTGTAGCGGCGACAACCATCGCTCAATATAAAGTGGATTATAAATGCGAAATTGGCATAATAAGTTAGTTAAACAGTCGTTTTCAGAGGACTCAAGCATTCAGGCAGGGATTTAAATCCATGCCTGAACCGGAGTTTCACGTTTGATCTCTTCCCCTGCTTTTTCAAGCTTTCAGCAGTGCTTTAGAAGCTGATTCCCCTGCGAGTTTCAGTTGCGATCGCAATTTGAGATTCAACAACAGCAACACAGTCCACTGACTGAGTATGGATAGCAAAACCGTATTTCCTGACACGGCTGCCAAAGACGGCAAAGAGAAAACGCCAATAAAGGTTGAAGACAACCACAAAATAGGAGCTTTTTCTGGGGAGAGCAAGAGAATAGATAAAATCAGAGGTGGCAACAAGAGAGCGCTGCCGACTGTGGCTGCGGCCCAATTTTCCGGATTTCGGGTTTTGGTAAATAGGAATAGTTGGGTGATGGCTGCGTAAATTAGGATAAGATTCATGCAGAAAATTACACCCCCAAATCCATTATTCTCACTTTTTTCCAACAGCGCCCAAGGTGTTAAAATTATTACTGAGCTGAGGAAATTGATCGCGATCGCAACTACAGCCGGACTTTTATCGCTCCAAATTAAATCGAGTAGTGGGTAGCGTCGCCACAGCTTCTGATTGCTGGGAACGATTTGTTTCCGATACCTCGCCCAATCGTACAATGATTGTCTGTCAGATGTTAAAGCTGCAATTAAAGCTAAGAACATCACCAAATTCAAGATAAGTAAACAGATGAAATTACCTGAGTTTGGGGGGTCGGATTGGAGTGCAAACCCTAAAAATATTACCTGACAGCAGATAACTAGCAAATAACTTTGCCCCTTGCTCAAAACTGTAGCACTGGGATTGGGAAAACGGCGCTGCCATCCCTGCCACATCCAGTAGGTTCCTGTACCACAAACCAAGAGATACAAAGCAATGCCACTCGCAATATTTGTACCCACTGGCGAGTAAAACCATTGCAACTTGTCTAAGTTTTCAACTAACGAATCGAAATCAGTTTTATCAGCTAGAAAAAGCGGATATCTCAGGATAGCAAGGGGAGACAAAAAATGTAACACATCCCCAGCAGCTCGCGTGAGCGGGAGCCAAGAAAACCCAAACACAACAAAAGCCATAGCGCTAGCCAACCAAGGTTGAAATCCTCCCAACCAACTGGTTGTCAATCCAAACAGCATCCCAGTGCTGTAAAATAAAGCACAGCTAGCTGCAACTGCTATGTAGAAACATAAAATTTCATTCAGGGGTATTTGAGCAGCTAATCCAGCGTACAGATGCAGGGGTACTGCCAGAATTGCTGCTAGATACAGTAAAATTGGGACGCCAAGAATTTTGCCCAGAAAAATTGTTTTGGCAGACTGGGGACTGAGGCGAATAAAGTTGAGCGTGCCGCGGCGTTCCTCCTTGTCTAAGTCACTGACAAGCATATAAGTCCCTGCTACTAATAAAGCTAAGACGCTCAATATGCTCAGCAAAATGAATATCTCTAGCCACCACTGCGACCAGTTAATGGCAAAGTTGCCCAAGGCATCTATGACGCACTTTGTATCATAGGAATTGCCAGTGTCTAAACCGCAAAATCTGTGAGAGATGGGGTAAGTGTACTCCCCATTAGCAGAGGGAACGGGTATCTGGGCGCTGTAATACATCAATAGCAGCAGTTGACCGCTTAGGGAAAAAGCCGAGGCGATCGCCATATTGCCAATATTCAAGCGGCCTTTGATTTCTCGAAATAACTGGGGATTCCAGTTGCCTATTTTGTCTAGTAAGTGGAGTGTCATTGGTTATTGGTGATTAGGAATGGGTGATGAGTTAGTTATAACTCACTGTTCATCTTGGTAACGAGAGAAAAAGCTTTCTTAGGATGCTTGCTGGTGTCCCATCTTGAGGAAGATGGTTTCTAAGTCTTCTTGAGTGCAGTGGAATTCGGTTAGGGGAATGTTGGCCGCGACGAGTTCGCGTAATAAATTTGCGGCATCTTCCGGGCTTCCTGAAAAATCAACGCACACCTGTTGAGTTTCCGGGATTATTGCCCAATTTTCCACCCAAGGAAAGTTTTTTAATTCCGAATGATTCCTTCCCCTTGTTCTTCCCCTGCTTTTTCAAGCTTTCAGCAGTGCTTTAGAAGCTGATTGCCCTGCGAGTTTCAGTTGCGATCGCAATTTGAGATTCAGCAGCACCAAGACAGTCCACTGGCCGAGTATGGAGAGCAAAATGGTGTTTCCTGACGCTGCCAGAGACGACAAAGACCAAAAGCCACCAAATGTTGAAGACAACCACAAAATAGGAGCTTTTTCGGGGGTTAGCAAGAGCATAGATAAAATTAGAGGGGGCAAGAAGATAGCGCTCCCGATTGTGATAACGGTCAAAATTTCCCCGTTTCGATTTTTTGTCAATAGGAATAGTTGGACGATGGCTGCGTAAATTAGAATCAGATTTAGGCAGAAAATTACTCCCAAAAATCCGTTTATCTCATTGCTTTTCAACAGCATCCCAGGTATTAAAATTATGACTGAGCTGAGGAGATTAATCGCGATCGCAACTATGGCTGGACTTTTTTCGCTCCAAACTAAATCGACTAGCGGGTAGCGCCGCCACAACTTCTGACTGCTGGGAACGATTTGTTGCCGATACCTCGCCCAATCGTACAAAGATTGTCTGTCCGATGTTCAAGCTGCCATTAAAGCTAAGAAAATCAGCAAATTCAAGACAAGTAAACTGGCTTCATTAGCGTAGGGTGAAGGGTTTGATTGAAGTGCAAATCCTAAAATTATTGGCTGACAGCAGATAACTAGCACATAACTTTGCTGCTTGCTCAAAACTGTAGCACTGGGATTTGGAAAGCGGCGCTGCCATCCTTGCCACATCCAATAGGTTCCTGTACCACAAATTAAGAGAGACAAAGCAAGGCCACTTGCAATATTTTCACCGACGGGCAAGTAAAACCATTGCAACTTGTCTAAATCTTCAGCTAACCAATGGAAATTTTCATATTTATTCCCCACTCCAAAAATCCAGTATTTCAAGATAGCAAGGGGAGACAAAAATGTTAGTAAATCGCCAGTAGTGCGCGTTAACGGGAGCGTAGAAATCCCAAACAAAACAAAAACCGTACCGCTAACCAACCAAGGTTGAAATCCTCCCAACCAACTGGTTGTCAATCCAAATAGCATCGCACTGCTGTAAAACAAAGCACAGCTACCTGCAAATGCTGTGTAGAAACATAAAATTTCATTCAGAGATATTTGAGCAGCTAATCCACTGTACAGGTGCAGCGGTACTGTCAGAATTGCTGCTAGATACAGTAAAATTGGGACGCCGAGAATTTTGCCGAGAAAAATTGTTTTGGCTGACTGGGGACTGAGGCGAATAAAGTTGAGCGTGCCGCGGCGTTCCTCCTTGTCTAAGTCGCCCACAAGCATATAAGTCCCTGCTACTAATAAAGCTAAGACGCTCAAGATGCTCAGCCAAATGAATATTTGCAACCACCACTCCCGCCAGTTAATGATAAAGTTGCCAAAGGCATCTCTGAAGCACTCTGTCTCATAGGAAGTGTCATGCTCTATAGTGCAAAATCTGTGATAGATGGGATAAGTGTGCTCGCCATTAGCAGGGGGAACGGGAATCTGGGCGCTGTAATACATAAACAGCAGCAGTTGAGCGCTGACAGAAAGGGCAGATGCGATCGCCATATTGCCCATTTTCAAGCGACCTTTGATTTCTCGAAATAACTGGGGATTCCAGTTGCCTATTTTATCTAACAAGTTGAGTGTCATTGCTTATTGGTTATGAGGAATGGGTGATGAGTTAGTTATAACTCACTGTTCATCTTGGTAACGAGGGAAAAAGCTTTCTTAGGATGCTTGCTGGTGTCCCATCTTGAGGAAGATGGTTTCTAAGTCTTCTTGAGTGCAGTGGAATTCGGTTAGGGGAATGTTGGCCGCGACGAGTTCGCGTAATAAATTTGCGGCATCTTCCGGGCTTCCTGAAAAATCAACGCACACCTGTTGAGTTTCCGGGATTATTGCCCAATTTTCCACCCACGGAAAGTTTTTTAACTCCGATGTTAGCGCTTCTAATTTATTTCCTAAAACCGACATGAAAATTTGCTGGCGGCTGAGGCGTTTGTAAAGTTCTTGTAAAGGTGCGCTTTCGACCAGATATCCGAGTTCCATGATGCTGACCCAGGTACAAAGTTCGGCTAAGTCGCTGAGGACGTGAGATGATATGACTACGGTCATGCCGACTTCTTGCAAAACTTTGATAATTTCGCGGAACTGCATTCGGGCGATCGGATCTAAGCCAGAAACGGGTTCGTCTAACAACAGCAATAGCGGTTCGTGGATAATAGTTCTCCCCAAACTCAGGCGCTGTTTCATCCCCCGCGACAGGGTAGAAATTAAGCTGTTGCGCTTGTTGGTTAGTTGCACGAGTTCTAAGACGGAGTTGATTCGCTCTCGGCGGCGCGGTTGCTGGAGGTTGTAGAGTCGGGCAAAATAGTCTAAATAATCCCAAACAGTCAAGTCGTCGTAGAGGGGAAAGTCATCGGGAAGAAAGCCGATGTGCTGTTTGAGAATTGGGTGCGATCGATCGCGCAATAACCTATCCCCGTTGATGTAAATTTCCCCTATAGTCGGTTCCTCAGCCGCCGCCAACATTCGCAGCAAAGTAGTTTTGCCGGCACCGTTGGGGCCTATCAGTCCGCATACTTCGCCTGCTGCTACTTGCAAATCGATGTCATTGACGGCTATATGGCGATCGAATTGTTTCGTCAGCCCGCGAGTTTCTATTGCTAGTTGTTTTGCCATGTTTGGAGGGTGAATGAAGTTTGATACGGTGCATTTCTAGGAATAATAGAAGTTAGATCGAGTCCGATTGATTTGAGGGGATTATTCGTGGGGGAGGGCAGGTTCACCGACAATAATTGCCGAAAACCGACAATCTCATAAACCTGCCCCCGCCCGACGACAAATCGCTAATCTACCGGACAGGATATTACGCATCCACACCAAAGAAACAGGGTTTTTGTCGCTTTTAGGTGCTATAACTAAGTATTCCCCAAAAAAAACCGTTTCCCATCGCCCGTGCGTAAGTCCCGATTGAAATAGATGCCTACAGCTAGGCTAGCTGGTTCTTGCAGGAATTGTCATCTCGTTTCTGAAATTAAAACAAGGACATTCTCGATCGCTGAAATCCTTGCTACTATTAACTCATCCTTCTTCCTTCTTCCTTCTTCCTTCTTCCTTTTGCTATATCAAGTCTGCACGGAAAATTCCTCTGGATCGATATCCCAATTTGCCCAGCGAATTGCCTCCCTCGCTGATGTCAGGTCAGGCGGCACTCTCAAAGCGTGAATGAATCCCGTACTCGGACAAGTCATTTTTAACAAACAAATCGGCTCGACATCGGCATTATCTATTTGTAATAGTGCATATTCCTGCCAACTATCTTTTTGTTTTGCTTCTAATTCTTGACAAAGGCGCTCGTAACCAATCCCTTCAATTAACACTCGCCGAACTTCGGCATTCTCTTCTGCTAAAAGCCATTGGGATTGCCATTGATTTGGGTGGACTTTGCCGTATTCTTCAGGCAATCTGACACCATGATAATAATAAAAATTCCATCCATCCGCAAACTCGATCGCAGGTTCTCCTTCCGCGTGCAGGCGGTTTTGACTGTCAAAGCGCAGGTGGCGGGGGCGATCGCACACCGCGCAAATTTTTTCAAAGGGAAATATCCAACCGCAATGCTCGAAAAGCTGCTTTTGGCAGCGAAGTATTTCTTGTGCCTTTTGGGAAATATTGACCCCTAATGAAGAAATATACCATTCAGTCAAATAGATTGATTTAAACAAAGTCGTGGGGGTTTCAGGGTATTTCAGGTCGAACCAATGAGCGGGAAAAACATTCCCCATCGTTCGTTCCGCTCGCTCATATTCTTCAACCAAATCGTACATGAGCCAACTCATTGTGGTGTCTGCTTCCGACTCCATCGTCATGCTACGGAGCTCATACTCCCACACCGCCGGACTTGTAAAGTCTCTCACAATCGATGGGGACATGGACATCCATTTCCAGTCTAGCTTTTTCCCCAATCTATTCCCATGCCCTTCGTTTGACCAGTTTGGTGAATGGTCGCCTTTTGCCAAGTTGAAGATTTGGAGAAAAGCGTCGCGGGGACTGCTGCAAATAATAACTTCTGGTTCTCCTAAGCCCATAGCGGCATAAGCAACTTTGACTGCTTCTGTGGCTTTTTGAGCATCAATTGGCGTAGTCAAGAGAGTAAGACGTTTTTGTGCGAGTTCGCCTACCACGCACATAGCGGTAATTTGATTCGAGTCGAGATTCAGTGTGGTCAGATTGGTGAGCGAGCGGAGGGAGCTAATGTCGGTAATTTGATTGAAGCTGAGATCTAGTGTGGTCAGATTGGTAAGCGAGCCGAGGAAGCTGATGTCGGTAATTTGATTGTAGTTGAGATGCAGTGCGGTCAGATTGGTGAGCGAGCCGAGAAAGCTGATGTCGCTAATTTGATTGCTGTAGAGATCCAGTGTGGTCAGATTGGTCAGCGAGCCGAGAAAGCTGAAATCGGTAATTTGATTGAAGCTGAGAGACAGTGTGGTCAGATTGGTAAGCGAGCCGAGAAAGCTGAAATCGGTAATTTGATTGAAGCTGAGAGACAGTGTGGTCAGATTGGCGAGCGAGCCGAGGATGTTGATGTCGGTAATTTGATTTTCGGACAGATCCAGTGTTGTCAGATTGGTGAGCGAGCCGAGGGAGCTGATGTCGGTAATTCTATTGCTGCGAAGATCGAGTGTTGTCAGATTGGTGAGCAAGCCGAGGGAGCTGATGTCGGTAATTTGATTGCGCCAGAGATGCAGTGTGGTCAGATTGGTGAGCGAGCCGAGGAAGCTGATGTCGGTAATTTCATTGTTGTACAGATTCAGTGTGGTCAGATTGGTGAGTGAGTCCAGGAAGCTGATGTCGGTAATTTGATTGCCGTCGAGATGCAGTGTCGTCAGATTGGTAAGCGAGCCGAGAAAGCTGATGTCGCTAATTTGATTGAAGCTCAGATGCAGTGTCGTCAGATTGGTAAGCGAGCCGAGAAAGCTGATGTCGCTAATTTGATTGCCGTCGAGATGCAGTGTCGTCAGATTGGTAAGCGAGCCGAGAAAGCTGATGTCGGTAATTTGAGTGCCGTCGAGATGCAGTGTCGTCAGATTGGTAAGCGAGCCGAGAAAGCTGAAGTCGGTAATTTCATTGCTTTTGAGAGACAGTGTGGTCAGATTGGTGAGCGAGCCGAGGATGCTGATGTCGGTAATTTCATTGCTGCCCAGATTCAGTGTGGTCAGATTGGTGAGCGAGCCGAGGATGCTGATGTCGGTAATTTGATTGTTGTGGAGATCCAGTGTGGTCAGATTGGTGAGCGAGCCGAGGATGCTGATGTCGGTAATTTGATTGCTGTTGAGAGACAGTGTGGTCAGATTGGTGAGCGAGCCGAGGATGCTGATGTCGGTAATTTTATTGTTGTTGAGATTCAGTGTTGTCAGATTGGTGAGCGAGCCGAGAGAGTTGATGTCGGTAATTTTATTGTCGCCGAGATCCAGTGTTGTCAGATTGGTGAACGAGCCGAGGAAGCTGATGTCGGTAATTTTATTGCGCCAGAGAGACAGTGTTGTCAGATTGGTGAGCGAGCCGAGGGAGCTGATGTCGTTAATTTGATTGTAGCCCAGATGCAGTGTGGTCAGATTGGTGAGCGAGCCGAGGGAGCTGATGTCGTTAATTTGATTGCTGCCGAGATAAAGTTCTGTCAGACTGGTGAGTAAGTCCAGGAAGCTGATGTCGTTAATTTGATTGTTGCCGAGATCCAGTGTTGTCAGATTGGTGAGCGAGCCGAGAAAGCTGATGTCGGTAATTTGATTGCGCCAGAGAGACAGTGTTGTCAGATTGGTGAGCGAGCCGAGAGAGTTGAAGTCGGTAATTTGATTGTTGTTGAGATCCAGTGTGGTCAGATTGGTGAGCGAGCCGAGAAAGCTGATGTCGGTAATTTGATTCCAGCCGAGATGCAGTGTTGTCAGATTGGCGAGCGAGCCGAGAAAGCTGATGTCGGTAATTCGATTGTTGCCGAGATGCAGTGTTGTCAGATTGGTGAGTGAGTCCAGGAAGCTGATGTCGGTAATTTGATTCCAGCCGAGATGCAGTGTTGTCAGATTGGTGAGTGAGTCCAGGAAGCTGAGGTCGGTAATTCGATTGTTGCCGAGATACAGTGTTGTCAGATTGGTGAGCGCTCGCAAGGCGCTGATGTCGCTAATTGGATTCCCGGTGAGATACAGTTCTGTCAGATTGGTGAGCGCTCGCAAGGCGCTGATGTCGGTAATTTGATTGATAAAGTAGAGAGCGAGTGTTGTCAGATTGGTGAGCGCTCGCAAGGCGCTGATGTCGCTAATTGGATTGTTGTGGAGATCCAGTGTGGTCAGATTGGTGAGCGAACTGAGGGAGCTGATGTCGGTAATTTGATTGCTGCCGAGATACAGTTTTGTCAGACTCGTGAGCGAGCGGAGGGAGCTGATGTCGGTAATTTGATTGATGTAGAGAACCAGTTTTGTCAGATTGGTGAGCGAGCCGAGGGAGCTGATGTCGGTAATTTGATTGTTGTTGAGATTCAGTGTTGTCAGATTAGTGAGCGAGCCGAGGATGCTGATGTCGCTAATTTGATTGTTGTGGATATCCAGTGTTGTCAGATTGGTGAGCGAGCCGAGGATGCTGATGTCGCTAATTTGATTGTCGCACAGATTCAGTGTTGTCAGATTGGTGAGCGAGCCGAGGATGCTGATGTCGCTAATTTGATTGTCGCACAGATTCAGTGTGGTCAGATTGGTGAGCGAGCCGAGGATGCTGATGTCGCTAATTCCAGTGTTGCTGAGATCCAATTCGGTCTTGCTTGAAAGTATCTGAACCGCTTCTTGTGCGTCATCAGTGCCAGCCTTTTTTAGCAACACTTTAACTGTGTGCCTTGCCTCTTGTGAAAGGCTGTCAATATGCCTGCACCTGTCCGCAAAGCTGCTAAAACTCATTGGCTCGTTTGGTTGTTTTTCTGACATAAAACCTTCCTAGATGGACAAAATTTGAGTAACTATTGACATCTAATCACTGAATTAAGTCTGTTATTTCAAATCTTCCAGCTTAATCCGAGGATCGACAGCTTTCAGCAGCAAATCGGCCAACAAATTCCCCACAATCAACATCGTCGCACCCATCATCAAACTTGCCATTACTAAATACAAATCTTGATTGTTCACGGCCTCCAAAGTCAGCTTTCCCAAACCCGGCCAATTAAAGAAAAATTCGGCAATAAACGCACCGCTCAACAAACTAGCAAACTCAAAACCCAATAGCGTAATCAACGGATTAACAGCATTCCGCAAAGCGTGAACGTAAATTACTCGATCGTCCGGCAAGCCTTTAGCCCGTGCTGTTCGGATATAATCTTGACGCAGCACGTCTAACAATTGTCCGCGCATCAATCTTTGCAAACCCGCAAAACCAGTAACGCTGAGGGCGACAGTTGGCAAAATTAAGTGCCAGCCGTAATCGAGGATTTGGCCCCACCAAGGTAAGTCTGCGTGGTCAATACTCGTCATTCCTCCGACGGGAAACAGAGGCGAAGTATTCTGAGCAAAAAATAGCAGCAGCAACGCTGTGATAAAGCTGGGAAATCCTTGTCCGGTGTAGCTGACTACTTGCAAAACTCGATCGACTGTGCGGTTTTGATTGACGGCGGCGACTATTCCCAAGGGAATCGCGATCGCCCAAGTTACAATCAAAGATGCGATCGCCATTAATAACGTCGCCGGTACCCGTTCCCACAGCAGCGAAGCTACGGATCGCTGATACACAAAACTCGTGCCAAAATTCCCCCGCGTCACAATTTGTTGCAGCCACCGCCAATACTGCACAATAGCTGGTTTATCTAAGCCGAACTGCTGTTCGAGTTGCTTGAGTGTCTCCGGCGAAATCTTCGGATTTTGGCTCAAAGTATCCAAGTAATTTCCCGGTGCTAGCTCAATAATTGCAAAACAAAGCATTGATGCTAAAAATAGGGTTAAAAGTGCCTGCAACAGTCGCTTGACAACATAAGTAAATGTTTCCCCAGCAAACAGAGAATTCAATAATTGCCAATTTCGATTAGATTTAATAGAAGTCATAGGATTTTAGATTTTAGATTTTAGATTTTAGATTTGAAGAATTGTGAATGATATTAATTCCGGTTGGATCGGAATGATTTAACCACAGAGAACGCAGAGATCGCAGAGAAAGAGAAGAGAGAGATGAATACAGGACGATGCAAATGTCAAGGATATTATTTGTCAGTAGTTTTTATTCAACTGTCAGCAGTCAACTGCCAACTGTCAGCAGTCAACTGCCAACAGTTAACTAACTAATATTCAACTAGCGTGACGATCGGCACATCGGGCAATTTCTGCCTGCCGCCCAAGGCCTGCAATTCAATGATAAAAGCAAAACCGACAAGCTCGCAGCCAGCTTGCTCTAACAATTTAGCCGTCGCCGCCGCTGTTCCGCCAGTGGCGATTAAATCGTCCACAATCAGCACCCGGCTGCCGGATGTCATCGCATCTTGGTGCATCTCCAGTCGATCGACACCGTACTCCAACTCATACTCAGCAAAATGAACCGCACCGGGCAGTTTCCCCGGTTTGCGGACAGGAATAAAGCCTATTCCCATTTTATAAGCCAACGGCGCGCCAAATATAAAGCCCCGCGATTCCATGCCCACCACATAGTCAACAGACATTGCAGAGCATTTTTCCGCTAAGCTGTCAATGGTGTAGCTCAGCCCTTGCGGGTCGCGCAGCAAAGTTGTAATGTCTCGAAACAGAATTCCCGGCTTGGGGAAATCAGGAATGTCGCGAATCAGAGATTTGAGATCCATAAGCTTGCAGATCGGCGTTGAGGGTAACGAGGCATCAAAAATGGTACAATAATAACGTCAAAATTTAAAAATTAAAAAATAAAAATTAAAACTAAGAGCTTCTTTAATTTTTATTCTTTAATTGCTTAATCCTTTACGTACTATGTAAACAAATGTCATAATTCCCTAACAACAGGGTTGAATATCAACATTTGTCACCCTATGATCGAAAGTCAAAAATCTAATATCTAAAATCCAATGATTAAGTTGGCAGCACGAGTGGGTGAGGTTTCTCCTTCTATAACCTTGGCGATCGCAGCTAAGGCTAAAGCCATGAAGGCCGAAGGGATTGATGTCTGTAGTTTGAGTACGGGAGAACCCGACTTTGATACCCCCGAACACATTAAAGCAGCGGCAAAACAAGCTTTAGACGCGGGGAAGACTAAGTATGGCCCTGTGGCTGGGGAACCGCAGTTAAAAGCTGCGATCGCACGCAAACTCCAATCCGACAACAATCTCAACTATCAACCAGAAAATATCATTGTCACCAACGGCGGCAAACATTCCCTCTACAATCTGATGATGGCTCTGATCGAGCCGGGAGAGGAAGTAATTATTCCGGCTCCCTACTGGCTAAGCTACCCTGAAATGGTTAAACTCGCTAGCGGCAAGCCAGTAATTGTACGGACTGATGCTTCTACAGGATATAAAATTACACCGGAACAACTGAGTCGAGCGATTACTCCCAAAACCAAGTTATTTGTACTGAATTCGCCTTCTAACCCTACGGGAATGGTGTATACTCCGGCGGAAATCAAAGCCTTGGCCGAGGTGATAGTCGATCGAGATATTTTAGTCGTTGCTGACGAAATTTACGAAAAAATTATATATGACGACGCCCAGCACGTCAGCATCGGTTCCCTGGGCAAAGAAATCTTCGATCGCACCCTGATCAGCAGCGGTTTTGCTAAAGCTTACTCGATGACAGGCTGGCGAATCGGTTATTTGGCCGGGCCGATCGAATTAATCAAAGCCACCAACACCATTCAAGGTCACAGTACCTCAAACGTGTGTACCTTTGCACAGTACGGCGCGATCGCAGCTTTGGAAAGCAGTCAAGAGTCTGTCGAAACAATGCGTCTAGCTTTTGCCGAAAGGCGTCAGGTAATATTTGAATTACTCGATGCTGTCCCTGGAATTAGCTGTATTAAACCAGACGGTGCTTTCTATATGTTTGTCAACATCAGCAAGACAGGAATGAATTCTTTGGAATTTTGCGACGCTTTCTTAGAACAGCAGCAAGTAGCAGTTATTCCGGGGATTGCGTTTGGTGCAGACGACCACATTCGCTTGTCTTACGCCACGGATTTAGGCACAATTAAAAAAGCCGTCGAAAGGCTCGATAAATTTGTCCGCAGCATCTAAAAATTAGTTAGTAGTCAGTGGTTATTTGTTATTTGTTATCGGTAGCAGCTTACTGGTGACTGCTGACTGGTGACTGCTGACTGGTGACTGCTGACTGCTGACTAATGACTGCTGACTGCTGACTAATCACTAAAGCTGTTTAGTCATAATCTCTTTGAGCAAATCCAGCCCCTTCTTAACTCGCCGAGAAACTGTCACCGCACTGATACCCAAGCGTTCAGCGGTTTCTTTCTGGGTTAAATCGTAGAGAAAAACAAACTCCAATATCTCGCGAGTCCGTTGTTCCAACATAGCCAAAGCTTGCTGTACGCGAATTTGATCCTCTTGCGCCAACTGAAAACTCCGATACTTGCTATCGGGCACTAATTCTCCCAGACAAGTAGCCCCCTCATCTTCATCTTGCATCGGCGCGTCCAAACTCAGAGGCGATCTGTTGAGATGGGCCAACTTAATTTCTTGCCATTCTTGTACAGAAACCTCAAGGACTGCTGCTACTTCAGCATCCGTAGGTTTCCGGTTTAACTGCACCTGCAACTCCTTGATCGCTGCTACTGATTTGCGTTCCAGGGACTGCCAGTGGCGGGGAAATCGCACAGAAGGGCTTTTGTCCCGCAAGTAGTGTTGAATTTCGCCCCGAATGTAGGGAATTGCAAAGGAACTAAAAGCGTGCCCCTTCGCGATATCAAACCGCTCGATCGCCCTGATCAACCCAATACATCCGACTTGCAGCAAATCGTCGTAGCTTTCACCGCACTGGTTGATCCAGTGGTAAACTTCTTTTCTGACCAGTCCAATATTCAGTTTAACTAACTGATTGCGGATTTCATTAGATCCAGAAAGTTGGTACTCGCGCAACAATTGCAAATTTTCGCTTTTTAGCTCGTTCGGCAGTGTGGTAGACATGGTGGCATAAGGGTGGGTAGAGCAGAGGACTGAGGTTGCTTTAGATCTAGTTTCCAATCTAGTCTAAAAAAATTCACTTTTATGTAGTGTAATCGTAGCACTTAATAGGTGTGATAGCGGACACACCAGTTGAGTTTTCGGAACGTGAACGGATTTAGCGGGATTATCCAAAGGTTTTCGGCATAAGCCAGACTTTTACCAGGTAGAAGGCCTTCGACCGCATCCCCTATTTAACCAGGTTTTTTGAAAAAGATATTATAAGCTGAAAGCGCTGTCAATACAATACTTTAATTAATAAAAAATCTCAACTTCATAACTGGCGAATGACCACAATTAAATCATAAATTTAGTCATTAGTCAACAGTCCTAAGTTATGTTGCTCAAGACTGTTGGCTAATGAAGAGCGAGCAGTACCTTTAGGGTAAAAAACTGCTCAAGTTCGATCGATCCCGAAAGCCAATTTTATGACACAGAAGGCTCAATGCGAGCGTAAAACAAACCCCGAATTTTCACGTCCAGAGCCGGTCTAGCTCCCAAATCTGTATCAGAAGGCTGCGTGCTCTCAAAAATGCCGCCAACTTCGCCAGTGGCGCTGTTGACTTTAGCAACTTGGAGAGAAATTTTGCCCGCCTTGGTGCGAGTGTCAGCCAGCTTAACATTAGACCGTTGCAGTTTGGCATTGTCAGTAGCCGGAAGCGCTACAGCATTGTCGTAGCCAGTCGATACCCCGCGACCTTTAGGGTCTAAAAAGCCTGCGCTGCGGTAAGAAGGAACGTTAAACTCGCCTCTCAAATCGGTGGAAGTATTGATAGCAACTACTCCGGGTTCGGAACTAGCTACCAGTTCTTTAATGGTAAACAAGAAAGGTACTTGCTCTCCGCCCGGTAATTGAATCGTAATAGCTTGAAAATCCAAGCCGTCTTCTTCTGTGAAAGTCAGAGTTCCGTCAGTACCGACCTTGAGCGTACCTTGAACTTGGTCAATGCTCGACGTGAACCGGGTCAGCAATTTACCAGGCACAAATTCCGCCTCTTGGCGTTTGTTTGCTGGTTCTTCCTTCACAAAATAAGTTGTTGGCTGCAAACACAAACCAGTCAGTTTATAGGTGGCGCCCGCTTCGATGGGGATCGATCCCCGAGAAGTTTCTGCCAAGCTAGGGCAGTTATTAGCCAAGCCAGTACCTCTAATCTCGTCGTAGGTGAGCAACTCGGTAGTCGCCACTGTCGTGTCAGAAGCAGAAGAACAAGCAACCAGCGCACTCATGCAAAATGCTAAAAGTGCAACAATTAAAGCACGATATTTCATTGCAAACCTCAATATCCAACATCGGATTATATTAAGAAAAAGCCCTACTTCGAGCAAAATATAATTGCCCGCCGGCAGGCTAGGCCAGCGCTTAGGGCAGCATTTAGATCCAGATCGCTCGCTTCACCGAGACCGGCATTGACTCAGAAAATCAAGCTAGTGCGCCGTGAAAATAAGCATGAACTTATGATTTCTCAATCATGTGTGGATCGCAGCCCAATACACATGGTACGACGGGTTGTGCTCTTTTCCTGACTTGGACTGCAAATTAATATTGCTTAAGTCAACCTACTTAAGTTACTTTGCTTATGACCCCGAATGGCGATCGCGACTAGCTCGATTAGTCGGTTGACCAAAAGGCTGGGGACAAAGGCCTTGTAGATTTCAAAGGAAGCAGCAGTATGGACAACGGCAAAGATTTAGAGTCAGAAAAGTTGCAGTCTCAAATGCAATCGCTGACAGAGGCGATTCGGACTTTAGCCGAAAGTTGTCAGGGAGACAGTCTGCTGCTTTTGGCCCTGCTGCGGAAGCTGGAAGCTTCGCACCGGGAAATTCGGGACGGTTTGTTTCAAGCGTCTTTTCCCGACAACCGCCAAGCACTTTACAAACTGCTCAGGAATATTGAAGCCAATGGCGGCTGGCCTTACATCCACCGCATGAAACTTCGATCGCTCTTGGGGTACAGCCAACAATTATCTCCCCTAGAAGATTCTCCAGCCGAGTCGCCAGAAGACTCGGCCGAAACTCCCCAGGACGTTAAATAGTTATGAGTGATGAGTTTAGTGAGTTTTACATTAACTCATCACTCATCACACAGCGGCACGATCGCACCTACAGCCCCGAAGGTGGAGGAAAAGGTGTAGGAAAAGGTATCTGGTTCGGCACCGTCGGGAATATCGGCGTCGGCCCGGGCATTGGCAATAGTCGGGGAGTCTGCGCCGGGGGGATCGAACTAATTGACACCAGGGGCGAATCAACATCAGGCACGCTAACCGTCGGCGGATTCGGAATCCTCGAAGCAGTCGGCGTCGGAGTCGGAGTTGGTGCTTCCGTGGGAGTCGGAGTTGGTGCGGCTGTCGGAGTCGGAGTTGGTGCGGCTGTCGGAGTCGGCGTCGGAGTCGGAGTCGGAGTCGGAGTCGGAGTCGGAGTCGGTGCTTCCGTGGGAGTCGGAGTTGGTGCTTCCGTGAGAGTTGGAGTCGGTGCTTCCGTGGGAGTTGGAGTCAGTGCTTCCGTGGGAGTTGGAGGCGGAGTTGGAAGTGATTCTGTAGTTGAAGTTTGAGGTTGAGTTGGATCTGTATTTGTGCTTGTAACTGTAGTGGTAGTTGTAGTGGTAATGGTGGTTGGCCTGGTAGTAACCGTCCCAGTCACAGCGATAAAATCATTCGCCTCGATCAGCGCCGCCGGAGTGTCGATCAAAATTGCTAAAAGCTTGCCGTCGAGCGTCGTAATTACTGTATCCCTGACATTTGCACCGTTACCTTGCCGAACTTGCAGTTGAGCGAAAGATAAATTGCTCGGCAGTCCAAAGAAATCCTCTGTGTCATTGTAATCAGTAATTAAAGCCAGACTGCCAGGCCCTGCTCCCAATCCAAAAACATCGCTGCCGCTGCCGCCAGTCAGAGTATCCGAACCCTCGCCTCCGATCAGAGAATCATTACCCTCTGCTCCAAATAAATTGTCATTGCCGAAACTGCCCAAAATTGTATCGTCGCCGATACCTCCTGCCAAGGAGTCATCGCCTAAACCGCCGTCGATACCATCATTACCTTTGCCGCCAAACAGAAAGTCATTACCTTCATCTCCCAGTACCGAGTCGTCGGCTTCATCGCCGCGAAGGGTATCGGAACCGGTGCCGCCAAAAACTGTATCGTCAGCCTTGCCACCGAATATCTGGTCATTACCAGCATCTCCGAAGAGCGAATCGTTGGCGGCATTGCCGTACAAAGTGTCGTCGCCGTCGCCGGCACTCAAATAATCGTTGCCCTCACCGCCCAACAGTTGATCCCTGCCGCTACCGCCGTTGACAGAATCGTTCCCCGCATTCCCGTAGAGAAAGTCATCATCAGCATTGCCGAACACGGAATCGTCGCCGTCATTCCCTGTGAGGGTGTCGTTGCCAGTACCGCCGGCAATCACATCAAAGTCTGCGTTGCCACTAACTAAGTCGTCCCCGGCATCTCCCACCACGCTGTCTATTCCGTCGTTGCCTTCGAGGATGTCGTTGCCCAAACCGCCACGAATCGAGTCATCGCCGTTCCCGCCGGAAGCAGAATCGCGGCCTTGGTTGCCAATAAGTTCGTCATTTCCTTCACCACCAAGCAGCGAATCTGATCCGTCACCTCCAAGAAGCTGGTCGTTGCCGCCGTCCCCCTCTAGGGTGTCATCTCCTCCCGCACCCAGAGGCGTGTCATCGCCATCTAAGGCGCGAATTCGATCGCTCAGCGGAGTTCCTAGAATAAAGTCGTTGCTGTCTGTGCCGATCAGGTTTGCCATAGGGGATACACCGGTCCTCAATAAAATAAATTGTTTGAAATTATGTTAATCGCCTTCGTGACAAGGGATTGCTGCTTGCCTAGGTTAGCATAATTGAGATTTTGGCAATCTGGCGCAGGGGCGCGGGAAGTTTTGCCCGTGTCCGCAATTGCGATCGGGGCTGGTATAATGCCCGATCGGCAATCTAATTTACTTATTCGGGATTTTTTCAAATATAAATTAGTCGATCGCACTCAAAGAACTCAAACTCGACAAACGAAAGGAGGAAGAATGAAAAATGAATAACCTTTTTCATTCTTCCTCCTCCTCATTTTTTTACTTCTGATACCACGTTGAAACAAGAATGGAACTGTAAGCACGTGTTCCAAATCATGATAGTCATCTGTCATATCAATTCCGGCCTGACTGCCGGAATGATATCAAATCCGCGCTTCCGGAGTGGGGCGTAAAGTCGAATCAAGCTGCCAACAAATAATTCGCGCAATTTTCATTTTTTTGACCCCTCCTTATACAGTCATCAGTCAACAGTCAACAGTCAACAGTCAACAGTCAACAGTCAACAGTCAACAGTCAACAGTCAACAGTCAACCGTCAACAGTCAACCGTCAACTTTTATTCGCTAATAGGTAACACTATCTCAAATTCACTTCCTCCCCCCAAAGTAGAATTCACATTAATTGTTCCACCGTGGGTTTCGACTACAATCTGGCGGGCGATCGCCAATCCTAACCCTGTGCCTTTTCCTACTGCCTTCGTTGTGAACAAATGGTCAAAAATCCGTTTTTTTACGGCTTCTGTCATGCCCGCACCGTTATCGGCAATCTGAATTTTGATGTGTCGATCATCCGACTGACTGGTACGAACTGTGATACAGTATGGATTTGTTTTAAGAGCCTGGAAACTGCGTCCTTGGTTTGATTCTTCTAGGGCATCGATCGCGTTAGCAAGCAAGTTCATAAAGACTTGGTTCAGTTGACCGGGAAAGCATTCGATTGGGGGGAGATTGCCGTAGTCTGTGACGACTTCGATCGCAGGATGGTGTTCGTTGGCTTTCAGCCGGTGTTTCAAAATTAAGATGGTGCTGTCAATGCCCTCATGGATATTAAACGGAACTTTGTAGTCTTTATCGGCTCTGGAGAAGGTGCGGAGGCTGGTGCTAATGCCGCGAATGCGATCGCATCCCACTTTCATCGACAACAGCATCTTTGGCAAATCTTCTAAGGCATACTCTAAATCAATATCCTCAGCATCTTCTTCAATTTCATCGCCAGGATTTGGCAGTTTTTCTTGATATAATTTCAAGTGGGAAATCACATCTTTAATCGTGGTGGTTGCTTCCTCAATATTGCCGCTAATAAAGCCGACAGGATTATTGATTTCGTGGGCTATCCCTGTGACGAGATTGCCCAAGGCTGACATTTTTTCGCTTTGCACGATCTGTAACTGTGCTTGCTGCAACTCAAGGAGCGATCGCTCTAATTCTTGTGCATAAGCTTGAGATTGTTGGTATAATCGAGCATTTTCTATAGAGATAGCCGCTTGGGCGCACAAAAGTTGGATGATTTCAGTGCGATCTTCTGTAAATGCACCAATTGTCAAGTTATTTTCTAGGTAGAGCAACCCGATTAATTTACCCTGATATAAAATTGGCGCGCACAGCACACTTTTGGGCTTTTTCTGCATCAAATACTGATCGGCAATAAAATCGTTTTGTACTGCTGCATTATCCAAGACCACAGTTTTCCAAGTCCGCTTAACATAGTTGACCACAGCAGCGGGAACCTCGTCGCTGGCTGACAGCGGTACAGATATTGAGATGACATCTTGATGGAAGGAGGCTACAGCTTCGATGGCGAGATTCCCGTCCTTAAGCAACAGGAGAACTGCTTTTTTTGCCCCGGCATTTTCCATCACCACACACATCAGTGCAGCCAGCAATTTTTCTAATTGAATTTCACTCGATAGAGTTTGGGAGGCTTTGAGAATAGTAGCGAAATCGAGGGCTTCGTAAATACTGCTACTGCTAGATAGAGTTGTGTGCCAGGTTTGATGTAAAACTGACGATTTATTGATTGTGTGGAGGCGGGTTTCGCTGATTCCAAAACGATTTTCTATGGCCTGCAATATGGGAGCAAGAAGTTGGGGATAGCGTTTTTCTAAGTCATCGATTTTGGCTTTCGCACCCCAGCGAGCGTAACAGTAGTAGGCTTCTTGCATATAAGCTTGCGCCACTTTTTCTTTGCCCCAGTCGAGGTAGAATTTAGCTGCTAGTTCGTTAGCGAGGGCTTGTTCTTGGATGTATTCGTTTTCTTTCGCTCCAGAAATGGCGCGATCGTACATTTCAATAGCTTCTGCCCTCTGTCTCGCCACTCGGTATTTCTCTGCTTCTACCAACTGCCACTTATGTAAATAATTCATGGGGGCGTGTTCTGCCCAATGCTGCAACGAAGTTTGATTTTCCTGAACTCGTTGCCGCTGCGTTTCTAACTCAGCCTCGGACTCAGCAGTGGCAAGGGCTATCAGTGAGTCATAGAAATATAAACCAGCTTCGGAAGTAGTTCCTACACTTCCCGCTATATACTGTCTTGCTCGATCGACATCTACGGAGGCCCCAGCCATCTCTCCCAGCAGGAATCTCAACGTTGCCCTGTACAGATAGAAGATGCAGAGTCGGTAAAAATCGTTAGAGGCAAGGGACTGAGAAACCAGCTTCTCGTCATAGCCTTCCTTTTCAAATGAAATCTCCAAGTTGTTTGGATTACCCAATAAAAACAGCGTTGCTTCCCAAAAAACCGAACAATAATTTGCCGTCGTTAGTTGGTTGAGGTCGAGTAATTGCTGACGGTATGCCCGAATTTGGGGCTCAAGTTCTGCCAAAGGTTGACCGCACCAGAAGGCATTTATACAAAATGCCTGCCCGCTATACCCGACAAACTCTAGATTGCCTGTTTCTAATCCGGCTTGATAGGCTGCCTCAATAATGGGGATGGTATCCCGCAAATGCGATTTGCGATGGTACAAACAGAGTCCGATGACAGAAAAAGTTTCAGAACGAATATTTTTGGCATCCGCGCCACTGGCCAGACGATAAGCTAATCTACCAAACTGATCGGCTACCGTCACATCTTGTAGAAAGCTGTTGAGAAAAATGCCATAACAACTATAGCTATAAGCTGAACTACGACTGTTGCCATATTGGATAGATAAATTTACCTGTAAGGCCGTCACCAGTGCAAACAAAGACGAACCAACCAGATAACAAGCTGACACCATACTTGCCGCCACTTGCATCGTAGCCAGCTTTTGGGCATCCACCATTGCTGGCAGATCGAATAACTCTTCAATGGGTCGATCGCCGATTAAGCTATTAATTTCCTGCACTGCTTGCTGAATATCTTCTGATGTAGGGCGATCGGGCAATTCTACTCCTAATTCTTTGAGACTCAACAAACCGATAGCAATTGCTTCTAAAAACTTGTTCTGGGACGATAATGCCTGAATTTTGACGATGTAAACGCTCACTCGCTCTAGGGGAGTTCTGGTATGATGAATCACAGTGTCAATCCACTGATTCATCTGGTCAAATTCGCCACATAGTGAAGCCACTTCTGCTGCTATGTCGTGCAATTTCAAGGTCATCTCGTAATGTCGTTGCCAAGCGCTCTCTCCCAGCAAATTTAGCCCAATCGCAGCATACTCGCGAGCAGCTTGATAAGCAGTAGCGCCTCTGGCTTTGCGGCAAGCCGTGAGGTTTAGTTGTGCCAATTCATCGCGTTCTGTTTGGTCTTCAATCAGCGCAATACCATAATTCAACTGATTGACAACTGAAAAAATTTGCTCTTCTATAGCTGCGGGTGAAATTTGCTGGATCAGCAATTGTCCAATCTGATAGTGAGCACGGGCTCGCTCTTGTTCGGGAATTAAAGAATAGGCGGCTTGCTGAACGCGATCGTGCAAAAACTTGTAATTTACTACCTCGGAATTTTCGGTCTCCTCCCGTCTTTCTCGCCCCATATAAAACTTATAAATTTCACTTTCAGGCAGGATTAACCCCTCTTGCAAAGCCTTCCACAAATCCGCCGCCGTTTCCGTTTCCAATTGCTGGGAAACAACTGCCAAAGTCCCCAAATCAAACTGATTCCCAACACAAGCAGCCAACTTCAACACATTCTGAGTCGCTGGCGGCAATTTTTGCAACTGCAACGCCATAAACTCGACCACATCATCCGTCAGCGCTGCCTCCCGAACTCGCACAATATCGCACTGCCAACAACCAGCAAGCCGCTCAAACTCAATCAGCCCATCCTGATGCAGTGCTTTGAGAAACTGCGTTGCAAAAAAGGGATTTCCCTGGGTTTTTTGTGCCACCAAATCCGCCAACGGTTTTGCCCAAGATGGATCACAATTGAGCGTATCAGCAACCAAATGATTTAGACTTGTTGAACTCAACGGTTCCAGGGTAATAGTATTCACCGTGGCCCCACCTTTGACCACTGCATCCAGTATCAGCATCAACGGATGTGCTGCAAATACTTCATTATCTCGGTAGGCACCAATTACTAATAAATAGCCGGTTTCCGACTCGGCCACTAGCAGTTGCATTAACCGCAGCGAGGCGGAATCTGCCCACTGCAAGTCATCCAAAAACATCACCAGGGGATGTTTGGGTTTTGTGAACACCTTAATAAAGTTTTGGAATAGCAAATTAAACCGATTTTGTGCCGCATTTCCTGATAAGTCTAGTGCGGGTGGTTGTGGCCCAATAATTCTTTCTAGTTCCGGAATTACTTCAATAATGACTTGACCGTTATCGCCCAGTGCTTGCAATATTTGAGTTTGCCATTTTTTCAACTCCTCATCACTTTCGCTCAACAATTGTTTCATTAAGTCTCGAAATGCTTGCACAAAAGCTGAAAAAGGAATATTTCGGTTAAATTGGTCGAATTTGCCTTTGATGAAATAGCCGCGCTGGCGGACAATTGGTTTTTGAACTTCATTCACAATTGCAGTTTTTCCAATTCCAGAAAAACCAGCTACTAGCATCATTTCAGTTGTGCCACTACTGACGCGATCAAAGGCTTCGAGTAGGGTTTCTACTTCAGTTTCGCGACCATAAAGTTTTTCTGGTATAATGAATCGATCGGCCACATCCCTCCGCGCGATCGCAAAACTCTTGATCCTACCGTTTTCTTCAAGTTGCTCCAAACAATATTCTAAATCGAATTTCAGCCCCAACGCACTCTGATAGCGGTCTTCGGCATTTTTACCCATTAATTTGCTGACAATCTCCGAAAGTACGGGCGGGATTTCAGGATTTATTTGATGCAGTGATGGTGTTTGCTTGGCAATATGACAGTGTACTAATTCCATCACATCGTTGGATTGAAACGGCAATCGTCCCGCCAGCAATTCGTAAAAAGTCACGCCCAAAGAGTAAAAATCACTGCGGTAGTCAATGCCGCGATTCATCCTTCCCGTTTGTTCGGGAGACAAATAGCCGAGTGTCCCTTCCAGCAGGTTAGGATTCATCAGGGTTTGAGTTTCCCTTGGTAGCAAAGATGCAATACTAAAGTCAATGAGTTTGACTTGTTTTGTTTGGGGATGAATTAAAATATTGGCTGGTTTAATGTCTTTGTGAATTATCCGGTGGCGGTAGAGTATATCTAATATATTGCTCAGGTCGATCGCCACTTGCAAAAACTCGATCATAGTCGGCCCAGTTTCCCCTTTTTCCATCCATTCCTTCAGAGAAATTCCCCCAAAGTCTTCCATTACCAACGCATAGCTGTTTTGGTAGGTTTCCAAGCTGTAGGTTTCGATGATTCCGGGCAAGTTGAGGTTTTTGGCGATGGTGTACTGATTACGAAATTGCACCAGTTCGCTGAAGCTGGGATAATTACTCCGCAAGACTTTGATGGCGACTGGCTGTTTGTCGTCAATACGGAAAGCTCGATAAACTAGGGTGCGAGTTCCTGAGTAAATGCGATCGAGAATTTGATAACCTGTCAAGGAAAAATTTATAGTTGCCATACTTTTATTCTTCCCGTCATCCACGGGTTATTTCCACATTAACAGAAGCCAATACAGTTTCCAGTCCAGTGATTGTTAAATTAATATGACATAGATCTCTCAACATTTGTGATGGGGATCACTGAAATAATACTCTTTTTAAACTCACCAAATCCTATTTTTATTAAAAATTAAATAGCCTCATCCATAGGGGAATAGTGAATAATAAACTAACGCAGCCGAGGCCGATCGCAGTTACGGCTAATTCGCGATCGAGATTGAAAGCTTCTGCCAGCAATGTAGTACCAAAAGCAGGAGGCATTGCCATTTGCAGCACTAGCCCAAGTCGCGGCGCGCCCCCGATCCCAAAAAACGTTAATCCCGTGCCAATTACCAAGGGAACTAACAGCATTTTAATCGCAAGACAAGCCAAAACTTGTTTGATGTTATGCAAGGAATTCAACTTGCTCAACTGCATCCCGATCGTAATTAAAGCTAAAGTAATTACAGTCCAAGCACCTGTTGTTAACAATTCTGCGATTTGTGCCGACAGCGGCAAGCTGCGCGAGACAAATCCTACACCAAAAGCCCACAGTGCCGGATTCTGAAAAATTGCCCGCAGGGGTGTTAACCAACCCTGACGGCGATCGCTTTTACCGCAGTGAGAAGCAATAGCAACTCCCAGTATATTGATTCCCACGGTAGTGCCTAGCAAGTCGTAAAACAACGCCCAGGCAAAGTGTTCCGAGCCTAATAAGGACAAGGTGACGGGAATGCCTAAAAAACCCGTATTACCCACCATCGTTGCCAATAAGAAGCTGCCTTGAGTGGGCAAACTCCAAGCGTTAGTGTGTTCCGGGCTATTTTGGGCGCTCCCATTAAGAGTCTTGAAACGTTCCTCGCCGACACCGAAATTTATCAAAATCCAAGCGAGTCCTCCACCTGCTAGAATTGCCGCCCAAGCTGTCAGCGGCGCAATCAAAATAGCGCCCGACAAATTGGCGCGGCGGATAAAAGCAACAATGCTCAATGGCGTGCCAAAGAAGAAAAGAAACTTGGCTAAATATGTAGAATAGCTTCTCGGTAGCAGGCGGCCGAGAATGAATCCCAACGCCACCCATCCGATTAGATTTAGATAAAGTTTGAGCAGCGGATTTTCTAAATAAAGCATGATTGACTAAATATTTACTAAACGACTTATGCAGATATACTACTTTTGCCAAAAAAGCCCACCTTTACCCTACCGCCGCAATTTTTAATGGCACCGCAGCGCTAAATATTAATGCTTATTCAGCTTCGCAGATAATTTTCCACACAGGCCTTGACATCCCCAGAAGCGCGTGTCATGATTAAGTTGAGGAATAAGTCAACATAGGTGAAAACTATGGCACGGCAAGCAAAACAATCATCTCAAGTCAAAAGTTCCAGCAGCCAAGCAGCCTCCAATACTCGCACCAAATTTACCCTCTACAATTTTGCCGGAAACGCAAAAGCATTCTATCTAGTCGATCGCATTAATTTAGAAAGAACACCAGGCGATATCCCAGAAAAATCCGTCGCTCACAGCATCATCATCATCGACCGTTCCGGCTCAATGTATTATGAGTTAGAACCGCTGAAAGAAACCCTAATCAAGCTTTTGACTTTAGACGAATACAACAATTACCAGCTAATTGTCAGCCTGATTTCCTATGCTAGCAATGGGGACGTAATTTGTCATTTCCAGCGAATTCCCATTCAAGAAGTGCTGAAGTTTGACTCTCAATACATCAAAGAAATTCAGAAAATCCACACGGCTGGCTGTACCTGCATATCGCAGTCGATGGAACTCGCTAAATCTTTGGTTAAAGCGGGAGAAATGACAGCTATAAATTTGCACACAGACGGCTATGCAAATGACCCCAGTGCCAATTCGGAAGCTGCAAAACTAGGGGAAATTTGCGAAGAACTCAAAGACATGGATGTGTTTGCTAACACGATATCCTATGCCTCTGCTGACTTCAAACTTCTCTCCAAAATTGCCAATACATTATCGGGAAATTGCATCCGCGCTGGCGAAGTCAAAATGGTTTATGATGCTCTTTACGACAGCACAAAACTGTTAGGCAGTTCCGTTGCACCTCCGCTGGAAGAACCGTTAATTAAGGAATACGATTATCAAGTTTTTGTTTCCAAAAGTGGGAAAAAAATCAACGGTTCATCGAGCACGCTGAAAATCTGCGGGCTGAAAGCAGACGATCGCGGACTGTTTTACAAATATCAGAAAGTCGCGAAAGATGAGTATGACAAACTAGATGTTCCCGTTGCTCAAACTGATGAGTCGGTGTTTGCTTTTGCGAAAGCTAACCTCGCTGACGGCAATTTAAATACGGCTAAGTATGCGCTGGCGAGCACTTTCGACGCTACTTTGATGGAAAAACACGCTAAAGCTTTGACAAATGCCCAAATAGCGGAGTTTACAGAAGATTTGGAACAGGCTGTTTTTGCGCCTGATGTGTTGAAAAATCATGAAATTGGCGATCGGGTAAAAGTCAGCGATAAAATTTCCCTGCTGGAGTTGATCGAGATATTGGAGGAAAACGGCAACAGCATCATCATCAACTTGAAACACTTGCAAGAAAATTATCAGCGAAAAGGTTTGAAGCGAATTGAAGGAAAGCGAGACGAAAACGGCAACCTTGTCAAGCCTTGGCTGAAAACTGAATTCTTAGATGGTGGCGAATACGTGCAAATGGGTTCATTTGCGATCAATCAAAATACCGCTACCATCAATATGCTGATTACCCGAAAAGCTAAGCTGGTAAAAGTTGAGGATGGAACTTTAATCGCAGAAGTGGCGGGAATTCTAGTTACAGACCTCAATACTTTCAACAATTATACTATTGTCAGCGACGGCGAAGTTAATATTAAGTCGCTGCGAATCAAAATCAGCAGCCAACCAGTGTTTGATTTGCTCAAAAAATGCGGTGTCCTGGAAAAAGACGGTTCGCCCGTGCAAGAATTTGATTTCCGTTCAGAGTACGATATTAAGTTAGAGACTTTGCCCCTCGTGCCTTTTGACGGGCGTTACGGCCGCCTTGACGGAGTGTTTGAGGAACTCGCAGAAATCAAAATTCTCTCTAGCATTCTCTCGGCTCATTTGAAGGAGGAATCCGAGGCTTACACTGCGGAACAATTGGAAGAATTGAAACAGCATTATCTGTCAAAAAGCCTTTACATCAACTTTCCGACGACGACGGAATACACAGATTTAAAAAGTGCGATCGCCAACGGTTCAGTAGATTCGCGAGTCAGCTACAAAATCGACATCGGCAGCAAAAACATCCTCAACTTTGGCAAATTGCACTCGGCCAACAAATTTCTCGATCGCCTTTATGAAGTTTACCACAAAAACACGGGCGAAAAGCTAGCAAAACCGACATTTGACATCACCTTAGATGAGCCTGTTGTCTTCGCACACAAAACGCTGTCATCCCGAACAAAAATTACCAAAGTTGACGACTTGATGAAACTGATTTTCGATGAGTTTTTGGGGTTGGAGGATAACGGAATTGTTAGCGCTACTTTAGCCAAAGTGGGTGCAGATAGTTTGCTGCGGCTTTTGCAAGCGAAATGGCAGGAAGAAGATGTCAAGCGAGAGGAGTTTGTCGCTGCTTTAGCTAATGCGAATGATCGACTGGAAGCTTATGCCGAAAAAGTGTATCGCGAAAAAGTTTCACCGCTGGTTTTCTATATCGGTTCTACCGGACTTATCCCGGATGAAATGGAGGCAAAAGCGGCGACTGCTGAGGAAATTAATTCTAAATACGGCAACTTGCAGTTTTCTAAAGATGAGCAAGAGGGGATGTTTTTTGAAGTGGGAGACTGCATTATTAGCGTGTATGCTAAGAATGAGTATTTCACGGTAGGGAAGTAGGAATTCGGGTGGGCAAAAGCCCACCTTGGTTAAATAGTTAAATATGGTTGATTGAAATGAACTGCAAAGGCGCAGCCGATAGTAACAAATCAGGTCAAAAAATATGGATACACCACCACTCCCACAACCAAAACTCGATCGCACACCGATCACTTTCGATCAATATGCAGCCTACACCCCCCAAAAGCTAGAACTGCGACATGGTTTCTATGGCTATGGAGAGCAAGACTTGACAGGTTTTTATCTTGCAGTATTGGCAAATATGGGGTTACGGGAAGCTGTGCGCCAGGTACCGCTTTCACTATGGCTAGAAGCAATTCAAGAGTTAGCTTTCCAAAATCCTAAACTCAACTTTGATACTGAAACTGGGGAAGCTATGCTTAACAGCTTGAACCGAGGATTGGAAGATTTGCAAGCAGTTGCAGAGTATTTGGAAGAACAAGGTTAGTAGCGCTACACCCAGCAAAAATGAAACGCGATTCGTTTATACTGTAAGGGCGGTATCCCCGTACCCGCCCTCTACTTAAAACGGAATTTCCTCATCTTCATCTTCCACAGTCTTAGCCGTCATCCGCCAACTCGTAATATACTCAATTTGCACATCAATTTTGTTAATCGCATCCCCTAACCGCTTTTGGATGTATTGAGTCAGCGTCACCATAAAATCTAACTCAACTCCCACAGATAGCGCAAGTTTTGCCAACCTAGCAAAATCTACCTTCAAAATCGAGGAACTGGATAACTTAAAATCGGGAGTATTTTCCTTATCTTGCACCAACATTGCTTTTTTAATGCGCTCTTTCAGATGCTCAACTTCTGAATCCAGCAACTTCCATTCAGGCAAAATTTCTTTGTACCTTTCCCCCAATGCTGTTAAATCGTCACTCTCCGGTTCCGGCGCAATTTTCTTAGTGGATTTCCGCCGTTGCTGTACATTAGAATTTAACCGCCAACTAGCAATCTCCTCAACTTCCAAAGAGGGATCGGCGATGAGTTGGCCTAACTGTTTTTGAATTTCTTTCGTCAGCGTTACCGGAAAATTTAACTCAATTCCCTCAGTTTGCGTCAGTCTGGCCAGCGTCATAAAATCTACTTTCATCGTTATCGAACTGGAAAGCTCAAAATAAGAACTATCTTTGAGATTTTGCGCCAGCATCCCTGCTTTAATGCGTTCTTTCACTTCAGCGATTTCTGAATCTAGCGGCTTCCACCGAGATTCTATTTCCTGATATTTTTCGCCCAATGCTGTCAAGTTTTCCGTTGCGGGTTCGGGGTAACATTGGGCAAGGATTTCTAGCAGGCGGCGATGCACTCCAGCTAAATAAACCGCGTCCATCTTGGCATATTCTAGCTGCTTCTGGGTGAGGGGACGCTTTGCCCAATCGCCGCTTTGTTCTGTTTTATCTACATAAGCAATGCCACAAAGTGTTTCTATTAAAGTTTTGAGTTGTCGATTAGGTAAGGGCAGAATGTAAGTGGGAATCTTTCTCGCCATTTTCAATGTGCAAGTGACATTTTGAGCCTCATCATTGCCTAAAAATCGGATGTCATAGCTGGCGTTGTGCAATACTTTTTCAATATTTGGATTCACCATGATTTGGTTGATGAAATCTTTTTCCAATTCAGGTTTATCCAAGACATCTAGTAGAAAAGTGGCATCTCCACTCGAATCTGTGGAGTCAGCTAACACCTGAATCAGAGATAATCTGGGGTTGGATTTATAGTCTGCTATTTCTGTGTCAACCCACAGAATTTTAGCTTGGGAAAAATTAGCGATGAGTGCTTTGATGTCGTTTGCTGCTGTTAAATAAGGCATTTTTAGATAATTTTGCTATTAACTTTTTAATTCTATTATGCTATAGCAATTATCGGCTCGATTGTCAACGATTCAAGCGCCGGACATGGCTTTTCCGTGTCCTGGACACGCGCAGAAACCCGGTTTCTTACTCGTACCCGGGCTCTGCCTGGGGACGCATATCAGGAGGCTCTGCCTCCAATTTTCGTGGTCACAAGTGCAACCGAGTTTCTAGCCTGCAGTTAAAAAAAGAATGGAGTCGATCGCACTATTGACGATTCCCGCGAACTTCCTCTAAAAACCAGTTGCCTACTTCCATTGGTGACAAGTTAAGGAAAAAGGGAAATTGTCAAGGGTAGTATTTCCATGAGTCTGGGATCGTGGGAAACTTAT
>NZ_JAUBSH010000026.1:0-77579 GCF_036704705.1 Microcoleus sp. K1-B1
GAATCAGGGTTTTGTATGTGGAGTGAGCCCGGTTATACTTATTACCCAATAGGTGAGCAAAAACGGTTAGAACAAACTTTCGCGGCGTGGTCGTAGACTAAGTATTATCGGACTTCTTCAACCTGACATAAGTTTTGTCTACGGTTTAGTAATTGGGGGTGTCGATCGAAAAGCTTATATCAAAATGATGGAACGAGAAGCCCAGGAAGCTGCTGAAATTGGACGACCGAGAGTAATCGTACAAGACAATGGCCCAATACACCGATGCAAAGAAGTCCAAGAGTTATGGCCGCATTGGGAAAAGCAAGGTTTATATATCTTCTTTTTGCCCAAGTATTGTTCGGAAATGAACCCCATTGAATTGGAGTGGCAACACATTAAGAAAGATGAGTTAGCAGGACAAATGTTTGATGATGAATTAGAACTAGCCTATGCCGTAATTCATGGAGTAGAAGTTAGAGGACAAAGGGGAAATTACACTACGCAACGTCTTAAGTTTAACTCCAATTAGGTAACTTAATATTTTGTTACATAGATTGGTTTTTTCCCGCCTACCTACTTAGCTGCTAAAGAGATTTTGAACTCACAAAAGTTATCCGATGAGGAAACATGGTCAACTTTGATTGATATTTATCAAGGCAATCCTCTGTGGTTGGAGTTCACTGCAACGCTGATTCAAGACTTGTTTGGGGGGAGAGTTTCTGAGTTTTTGCACTGCGAGATGCCGATTTTAGATGAAGGGTTGCAATCTCAGTTATCTAAACCTTTTGGGCGTTTGACTGCGGCAGAATTGGCAGTGATGATTCACCTGGCTAATCAACCTGAACCCGTTGCTGTGTCGCAAATTTTCAACAAAATACCATTTTCGCCGTCAGAAATAGTCAATGCAGTGCGATCTCTTGGAAATCGGTTTTTATTGGAAGCAATAGAAGAGGAAAAGATAACTTTGTTTAGTTTGAATCCCGTGTTGAAACAGTATGTAAAAACTCAGTATTCTTAGTCCGCGCACCATCCGGACTTTGTTGGTGTAGCTGCGGTTTCAACCGCCGTCTTTATTTTACTACAGGTTATTAAAAATGGTGCAAGATGTCGAGGTAACAAACCCGGATTTAATTTAAGTGCGATCGCACCCACTCTCTAAACTCTCTAATTCTCGCATTCTCTCCCTTTTCTGAGTCTAGGTGCATAAACTGTGCCAGTTCTTTGACAGGAAACGAGCCAAATGCCAAACTGGTTTCCGACTCGACATAACCCGCATCATTTAAAATGTTAATTATTAGTTTCCCCTTCTTCCAAATCCAAACCTCCGGCACTTTGAGTTCCGCATAAACCGCCATTTTATTGATAGATGAGCTAGTCAAATCCATTTCTACAGCTAAGTCTGGCGGCGGGTCATTTTTGAGATCGATAGTTAACTTTCCCCGCATTAAAGCTTCATTTTGGATATAAAAACATTCATCAGCTTCGTTGCCAGCTTTTTTCGGTTCCGAACGCCAAGTAGATGATTTTAATCCGATAATTTCAATCCCAATTTCCTCAGACAGCGCTACAATTAGCCTACCGAGAGTCCAGCTATACCTCTCATGTTCTGGTAAAGGTACCATGAGTTCTAAAGTTCCCTGATAGTAAGTCATGCGCGGCGTTGAACGTTCCGCAAATATTTCTAACAACTGTTCGTAGGTTTCCCAACTGATATCATGTAAAATCAGGTGAGAACCTGCAAGCTCTTCTTTACTGTACGCCAGGGTTTGAACCATTGCAAATACTCCACGATAACTTTAACTCTGTTTTATTCTATTGAACATTGGACAGCCGCGATTCCCTGCGGGATAGCTTCGCACGCGCGTACATTACCAAATTGATTCAAGATTCAAAATAAATCCGGGGAGAACATCTTCACCTGATACAGTGGCTGGAGATTCTAACACTTCAACTTCTCGCTCCTGACGATAAATCTCTACTTGCCGTGATTTGCGATTAATCAACCAACCTAAAACAGCACCGTTATCTCGATATTCTTTCATCTTATCCTGAGTTTCTTTCAAAGAATCGCTGGGAGACATTAACTCAACGACAAAATCAGGACAAATCGGGGGGAATTTCTTTTGTTGTTCGGGAGTCAAAGCATCCCAGCGTTCTAATTTTACCCAAGAAGCATCAGGCGCTCTATTTGCATTATTAGGAAGTTTGAACCCTGTTGAAGAATCAAAAACTTTACCCAGTTTACTCTGCTGATTCCAAATCCAAATCTGTGCTGTTAATCCTGCATTGCTGCTTCCAGTTTCTCCTCCTGCTGGTGACATGATAATTAATTCTCCTTTGGCTGTGCGTTCCAATCTAATATTTTCATTTTCTTGACAGAGTTCAAAAAACTGATCGTCTGTTAGCTTAATAATTGTGTTGAGGTTGAGGGTGAGGGTAGTCATAGCGGTATTTTATCGTGGCTAAACGACCTTTATTAAGGATTGTAGCATATTGAGTGAGTTGTCAGGGCGATCGCTTCCTACTCATCAAAACTCTCCCAAAAATATAAGGACACAGCATTGCTGTGTCCCTACAGATTAAAGGCTATCGTCCGAAATTCGGAGGTTTATTCTACCCCCTCAATCCGGTCTTCCACCTCCTGATACAACTCACGCAAGCGATCCAAATTGTTCTCCGAAGTCTCCCAATAACCCCGGCCATTCACCTCAAGCAAAGTGCTGACAATCTTGCGGAACGAATGAGGATTCAAGTTAAGCAAACGCTTCTGCATCTCCTCATCTTGGATAAACGTAGTGTTGACATCCTCATACACCCAATTATCCACAGCGCCCGCCGTCGCACTCCATCCAGTGGTATTCACCAGACGCTTAGAAATCTCCCGCACACCTTCATAACCGTGCGACAACATCCCCTCGTACCACTTCGGATTCAGCAGCTTAGTCCGCGAATCTAAACGCACGGTTTCTGATAGCGTCCGCACCTGCGCGTTAGCTGTTGTCGTATCAGCAACAAAGGATGTCGGTTGCTTCCCATCTGCACGCAAACTGCCGATCAATTTAGTCGGATCGGAGTCGAAATAGTGCGACACGTCGGTTAGGGAAATCTCGGCAGAATCCAAGTTTTGGAAGGTGACTTCCGCAGTTTTCAAGGATGATTCAAAAATCTTCCGGTCTTGTTCCATTGTTCCGGGATTGTCGGAAGAAAAGGCGAAGGATTTGCGGGTTAAGTACATTTCCTGCAACTCGGCTTCGCTTTCCCAAGTGCTGTTTTCTACCGCCAAGTTGATGTTAGATGAATAGGAACCAGAGGCATTGGAAAATACCCGGGTTGCTGCTTGCCGCAGGTTGATTCCCATTTCTTCCGCTTGCTTCAAGGCGTGTTTGCGGACGAAGTTCATCTCTAAGGGTTCGTCGGCTTCCGCTGCCATCTTCACGGCTTTATCTAACAAATTCATTTGGTTGATGAACAAGTCGCGGAATACGCCGGAACAGTTAATTACTACGTCAATCCGAGGGCGTCCCAACTCTTCTAAAGAAAGCAATTCGAGTTTGTTTACCCGGCCCAATGCGTCGGGAACTGGCTTCACTCCCACCATCCACATTACTTGGGCGAGGGATTCGCCGTAAGTCTTGATGTTGTCGGTTCCCCACAACACAACGGCGATCGTTTCTGGGTAATTTCCGCCGTTATCAACGCGCTGTCTTTCTAACAGCCGATCGACTACAACCTTAGCAGACTTAACCGCCCCCGTTGTAGGGATTGACTGCGGGTCCAAAGCGTGCATATTCTTGCCAGTCGGCAAAACATCCGGGTTGCGAATCGGATCGCCACCGGGCCCAGGCAGAACATACTCGCCTTCTAACGCGCGCAACAAAGCGCCTAATTCGTTGTCGGCACAAACTTGCTGCAAGCAGAATTCCAGATACTCAAACAGCGGTTTAATCGGTTCAGGATCGATTTTTTTATAACCGGCGGCGTGCAAAGCTTCAAGCCAAGGTGTTTTCTTGCCCATGTTGAAGAAATTCAACTTAGAAACAAGGGAAACTCTACCCTCAGCATCAGTTTGTTCCTTCACTAAAGCGCCAACGGCATCCCGACAGGCCAAGGTGATGTTTTGCAGCAATTCAACATCAGTTAAAATGCCTTTGTCGCTGTTGGTGTAAATTTCGCCGATATCGCGTCCGAGACTGTTAGCAATAATCCGTGGCAAGCTGATCAGTCCGTCTTCTTCGCGGTCTAAATTGGCGATATTCACCAAAGTTGCGATCGCCTCTTCAGCAGTCGGCGGCTTACCGATAACGTGCAAACCGCAAGGTAACAACCGCGACTCAATTTCCATCAACTTGCGGTAAACCAAGCCAACTAAATTGTCCCGTTCCTCCGAAGTCATTCCCGCAGCAACCCCTCTTTCTTGTTCCGGAGGTAGGGCGATATCTTTGTCTAAATTCACCAAACGGCATTTTTCGACGATCGCATCAACAATCGGCACACCGCGCCCAGTCTCTTTCAAAGTTTGATAAGAAGCAATTAACTCGCTGAGTTCCTGCAAACCTTTGTACAAACCAGCATTTTCAGCCGGAGGAGTCAGATAACTGATTGTTTCAGCATAACTGCGGCGCTTGGCAATTGTTGCCTCGCTGGGATTGTTGGCAGCGTAATAATAGATATTGGGAATTTTGCCGATCAAACTGTCGGGATAACATTCCCCAGACATTCCCATCTGCTTACCGGGCATGAATTCTAGCGAACCGTGAGTGCCAAAGTGCAGCACCGCATCCGCACCCCAAATGCGCTCTAAATAAGTGTAGTAAGCAGCAAAACCGTGGTGCGGGCTGGCAGAACGAGAGAATAACAACCGCATCGGATCGCCTTCGTATCCAAAAGTAGGTTGCACTCCGATAAACACATTGCCGAAATGTTTGCCGAAAATCAGCAAATTTTGTCCGTCGCTGTTCAAATGTCCCGGAGGCGGACCCCAATTTTCTTGCAAGCGTTCCGAGTAAGGAGTGAATTCTTCGTATTCAGCTACGGACATCCGGTAAGCAACATTTAATTCCGGGCTTTGGTATTGGGCTGTTGCGTCGTGGATGACTTCTTGCATCAGTTTTTCGGCGGAATCCGGCAATTCTGGCAAGTCGTAACCGTTGCCTTTTAAGGCTTTCAATACTTGGTAAATCGAGCCGAAAACGTCCAAATAAGCGGCTGTTCCGACGTTGCCTTTGTCCGGCGGGAAACTGAAAACTGTGATCGCAACTTTTTTATCTAATTTTGGTTTGCGGCGCAGCATTGCCCATTTCATGGCGCGCTGGGAAATTGCTTCGATTCTATCTTGCAGGGCGATCGCCTTGCCAGTTGCGCCATCTCTTCCCGACAAAATAATCGGTTCGATCGCGCCATCCAACTCGGGAATGGCAATTTGCAAAGCAACTTGAATTGGGTGCAAGCCTAAATCGCTGTTTTCCCACTCTTCTGTCGTTTGGAAAACCAGAGGCAAAGCCACCATGTAAGGGCAGTTTAGCTTTTTCAAAGTCTCGATCGCCTTCGGGTGATCTTGTTTCGCCGGGCCACCCACCAAAGCAAAACCAGTCAGAGAAACCACCGCATCAACAATCGGCAGCGGTGTAACACCTTTTGCCCCGACTTCCAAGAAAAAAGTCTCCACAGGTTTCGAGAAGTCCAAACCGCCGGCAAAAATCGGCACCACCCGCGCCCCCATTGCCTCCAATTCCTGCACCATTGCTACATAGTGCGCGTCATCTCCGGTGACTAAGTGAGTCCGCTGCAACACCAAGCCGATGCAAGGTGCCAGGGGGTCTTTGAGGTCTGCCGAAATATCTTTCCGGGCGTTGTACCAGGTGAGATATCCTTTGACATCCTCAAACATGGACGGTGCCAAAGGATGCCAAATTCCCATATCCGGGTAGACTACGGGCTCTTGGAAAGTTAGCTGTTCCTGGCCTTTGAATACATATTTATGTGACAGCATCAGCAAGAAGTTTTCCAAGTTTTCTTGGGAACCTCCCAGCCAATACTGGAAACTCAGCATGAAGTTGCGCGCATCTTGGGCTTTGTCGATGGGCAAATATTTCAGCACTTTCGGCAAAGTTTGCAGCAGTTTCAGCATTCCGTCTTGGAAGGAACTCCCGGATTTTTCCTTCCGTTTTTTCATGAATTCGCCGATCGCACTTTTGCTTTGTCCCAATTGTGCCATCGAGAAACTGCCCATTTTATTGAGTCGCATCACCCCTGGCATCGACGGGAAGACGACGGCGACATCCAATCTGTCGCGCAGCGGTTCCACCGCCGCTACCACTTTTTCTGCCAAATCTTCGATGAAAATTAGAGAAGCAATAAATACATTGGCATCCGCCACATCCCGCTTGAAGGCCTCGTAATTTTCCGGGCTGCGGAGTTCCTCGATCAGGTAGCCGCTGATTTCTATTGCCAAATTCGGATTTTTCTGGTTTATCGATCGAACCGCTGCCGACAGGGCGCTTTGATACTGCGGTTCCAGTACGACATAGACCACCTTCATGAGCGATCGCCCCTGCAAGTTTTCCGGCACAACGTGGCGAATGGTGGGCTTGACGTGAGTGAACATCCGGTTAGGCTCCTTTAAGATGCTGTTTTCGGGAATCGGGAATTTTTTTATCCCATAAGCATTTTTACCAGAAAACGCTTGCCATTAGGCGATTTGAGCCTGCACATGACACAATTCGACAAATTTAAGTCAAATTTTCGTTACATTTTTTTATAAATTCCTTGAGCAAATACTCCAGTTTTTGGTTACAAAAATTTACTTGACATAATGTATGTTGTATGTATAGGATTAATGGGTTGGATAAAAATAATTAAAAATTAACCAACGATTGAGAAAGAAATCCTGAAAAAAGTTCCAAGTTTTGTAGAATTGATCAAACTGGCGATCGAGCAATTAACTGAGGGGAAAAAGGCATAATTTCTGAAATCAGAATGTAGCCTTGGGATAATTGCTGCCTCATCAAGATTGATATTTTACCAGGAATTTAAAACCATTTCATAACGTCTGTTGTGTGTAAATTCCTGATCGGCGATCGAGTTCATGGAAAACTAATTGCTATAAACTCTCAAACTCATCAAAACTTTAGGGGGAAAACATGGCTAACTACGCAATTTTCGACGAACAATTCTACCTGGCTTCATATCCTTGGGTCAAACCAGCCATTGACGCAGGAGTAATCTCATCTGGGAGAGAACACTTTGAAAAATTTGGTCAAGCCGGCGGTCTAACCAAAGTATCGCGTTATTTTGACGAAAATGCTTACCTTGCTGGGAATCAAGACCTCGCACCCTTCGTCCGCACAGTCAACCCAAACGCACCTTTTGCGACCGGCCTCGATCACTTTATTCAGTTCGGTTACGATGAAGGACAGCGCCGCACCCAAGTATCGCCCGAATACAACGAAAGCTTTTATTTAGCAAACAACTCAGATGTCCTACCGTTCGTTCAGAACGGAACTTTCAAATCCGGCTTCGACCATTTCATTAAATTCGGAATCCAAGACGGTCGGTTTGGGACTTCATTTTTTGAACCGGAATACTTAAAAGAAAACCCCGACATTGTGCCGTTTGTCAACTCTGGAAACTTGAGAACCGGCCGGGAACACTTCTTCAATTTTGGACAATTTGAGCCTGCCCGCGACGCAACTTTTGTCGGCAGCCGCAGCAACGATGTTTTAACTGGTGTTGGCGTCGGGGATGTCGAACTCGTGGGAGTGGAAGTAGGTCTAGACTCGCAACGCAACCGACAGTATGAAAGCTTTGGCACCAATGAATTCGATGTCTTGATTGGTGCTCCGGGAACTAATACATTCGTACTCGGAGTTCCTGCTACAGCCGGGAATTTTAGCCCAACACCGCTGTATTTAGGTAACGGTCAAGCTACGATTCGCAACTTCGACATACAAAGCGATTTTATCCAACTGCAAGGAACTTCATTAAACGGCTACAGCCTGACTCCGGTTGGCAACAATTTGTCAATCCAGCGTTTTGGAGATATGCTCGGCGTGATTGAAGGAGGAGCAAGCTTGGGTTTGACTTTCCAAGAATCTAACGGTAATGGTACTTTCTTGATTGGTTAGTCATTGGTCTTTGGTCATTAGTCCTTAGTCATTAGTCATTAGTCATTAGTTATGAGTCATTAGCTAATGCTGATGATTAATGATTTTTTATTGGTGGTGGGCGATGGTTCTATAAAAAAGTACGATCGCACTTTACATTCTTTAAACAGCAAACTATGAATTACGATATCTTCGACGAACAATACTACCTTTCGCAATATCCGTGGCTGAAACCAGCCATAGATGCAGGAATCATCAAATCTGGAAGAGAACACTTTGAAAAATTTGGTCAAGCCGCCGGCCTCACAAAAATATCGCGGTATTTTGACGAAGATACTTACCTTGAGGGAAATCCAGATATCGCACCCTTTGTCCGCACTCCCAACAATCCAAATGCGCCTTTTGCGACAGGACTAGACCACTTTATCCAATACGGTTACGAACAGGGTCGCACCCAAGTATCGGCTGATTACGACGAAGCGTTTTATGTAGCAACTAACCGAGATTTGCTGCCGTTTATTCAGCAGAATTTTTTTCAAAATGGTTACCAGCATTTCATTCAATTCGGAGTACAAGAAGGTCGTCTAGGAACTTCTTTTCTTGAGCCAGAATACTTCGTTAATGTGTTTGATGCTATTAGCGCTGGAATCTTGAAAACTGGTCGGGAACATTACTTTAAGTTTGGGCAATTCGAGCCAAGTCGCGATGCAACTTTTGTCGGAACTTCCGGTAATGACATCCTCACTGGTGTAGGGGTAGGGAAGGTCGAATTAATTGGAGTTGAAGTAGGTTTTACCTATCCCGGCCCCCGAAATTATGAAAGTGACGGCAGCAATGAATTCGATACTCTCACTGGCGGTAGCGGCCGCGATAAATTCGTGCTCGGTGACATTGTTGGCTTCAGGGGAGGAACCCTCTCATCCAGACAGTTCTACATCGGCCCAGGTTTTGCTACAATTCGGAACTTTACTCAAGGTCAGGATATCATCCAGATAGGGATTCCCTTAGATCAATTATTGGTGTTTCCAATCAACAATAATCGAGATTTAGCTATACAAACGAACGGCTTGCCCGTGGTTGAGAATGGTGTTGCCAAAACCAGTCGCTTTGACACAATTGCTGTTGTTGAAGGTGGCGGCAATCTCAATTTGAATCTATTACCAGGATCTAGTGTTATTAGAGCTTTACTTGGGTAGAAATATCGAAGCTATTCAGAATTTTCTTTGGGATGCTGTCGCTGCGATCGCACATTCGCAAAATGGGCGATCGCACTGTTGTGTTTGCCATACAAATAATAACACAGGCTTAATAATAATTAACTTGACATAGTGAGTTAGTAGAGTTAATTATAGTGGGTCAAGTTTAATCGACAAGTAAGCAGACTAAGCTGGGAGCCAAACTTATGACTAATTATGAAATTTTTGACGAGCCATACTACCTTTCGCAATATCCTTGGGTGAAACCTGCTATTGATGCAGGAATTATAAAATCCGGGAGAGAACACTTTGAAAAGTTCGGTCAAGGCGGCGGCCTGACTAAAGTATCGCGTTACTTTGACGAAGAAACCTATCTAGCTCAAAATCCAGATATTGCTCCCTTGGTTCGCACCCCAAACAATCCAAACGCGCCTTTTGCGTCTGGTTTAGACCAATTTATTCAGTTTGGGTACGAAGAAGGCCGCACCCGCGTATCGCCTGAATACAACGAAGAGTTTTATTTGGCAAATAACTCAGAGTTGCGATCGTTCGTTCAGAACGGAACTTTCAAATCAGGCTACCAGCATTTCATTCAATTCGGACTCAAAGACGGTCGTTTTGGGACTTCATTTTTTGAACCGGAATACTTAAAAGAAAACCCCGACATTGTGCCATTTGTCAACTCTGGAGCCTTGAAGACCGGTCGGGAACACTACTTCAATTTCGGGAAAAACGAGCCAAACCGATCCGCTACTTTTGTCGGAACTTCCGGCGATGACATCCTCACTGGCGTTGGTGTGGGGAATACCGAACTAATTGGAGTGGAAGTAGGTATCGATCCCCAAGGCAATCGGCAGTATGAAAGCTTTGGGTTTGATGAATCTGATGTCCTGATCGGCGGCCCTGGGAGGGATACATTCGTACTCGGAGTTCCTGCTACCTCCGGTAATCCCACATCCCGTCAACTCTATACGACTCCTCTCGGTATAGTTACAATTCGGAACTTTGATAAAGACAATGACAAGATCCAGTTGGCAGGCTCACCCACTACCTACAGAACAAGTGGTGGTGGTAACGAGTTGTTAATCCTAATCACAGGATCTGACACAATTGGTAGGATTGAGGGGGGAGGAGATTTAGTCGTGTCTACAATTCAGCAAAACGGGAACGACACTTTCTACTTATTCCTTAAATAACCGGAACCTCGGTTATCTCTTTCTCAATTAACATGGTAGGTGCGTTAATAACGCACCCTACTGAACTCAGATTATAGCAGTTGCCAAATTGCTGTCGATAGCGATCGAGTTGTTCTTCTGCTGGCTCAGCTTTTGCTTTGGCTGTCAAATACCGAGAACCGTATTCATCGTGCCAGTATCTAACAGTACCATGACAGAAATTTGGCAACTTTATTAATTAATTGTACGAGCCAGAAACAGGGTTTCTAAATATCAAAATCCTTAAAACAGGAGTATAAAAACATGGCTAGTTACGCAATTTTTGACGAACCATACTACCTGGCGCAATATCCTTGGGTGAAACCGGCTATTGATGCAGGAGTTATCAAATCGGGAAGAGAACACTTTGAAAAGTTCGGTCAAGCTGGCGGCCTGACCAAAGTATCGCGTTACTTTGACGAAGAAACCTATCTAGCTCAAAATCCAGATATTGCTCCTCTGGTTCGCACCCCAAACAATCCAAACGCGCCTTTTGCTACAGGCTTAGATCACTTTATCCAATACGGTTACGAAGAGGGTCGCACTCGCGTATCGCCTGAGTATGACGAAGCGTTTTATCTAGCAAGTAACAGAGATTTGCAGCCGTTTATTCAGAATGAAACTTTTAAAAATGGCTACCAGCATTTCATTGAATTCGGGGCAAAAGAAGGCCGTTTTGGTACTTCATTTTTTGAATCAGAATACTTAAGAAATAACCCGGATATTTTACCGTTGGTCAACTCTGGAGCTTTGAAAACAGGTAGGGAACACTACTTTAATTTTGGGCAATTTGAGCCTAGTCGCTCTGCGACTTTTTTCGGAACTTCCGGCAATGACATCCTCACTGGTGTAGGGGTGGGGAATGTGAGATTAATTGGAGTTGAATTAGGTATAAGTCCTGGCAGCTTCGGACAGTATCAAAGTAAGGAAAGTGACGGCAGCAATGAATTCGATACTCTCATTGGCGGTAGCGGTCGCGATACATTCGCGCTCAGCCTCTCTTTACTGGGAGCTAAGGCGTCCTTTGTCGGATTAAAACAGTTATACATCGGGCCGGGTTTTGCTACAATTCGGAACTTTACCCAAGGTCAGGATAGCATTGAGCTAGGAGCTTCTTTAGAGAAATTCTTGGTGTTTCCCATTAACAATAATCGAGATTTAGCTATCCAAACGAACGGCTTGCCCGTCGTCGGTCAAAATGGAGTTCCTGAAACCAGTCGCTTTGACACAATTGCTGTTATTGAAGGCGGCGGAAATCTCAGTTTGAATCTATTACGTCCCGAATTTATTTTTTATCTAACTTTAATTGGATAGAAATCTCGAAGATCTTCGAGATTTGCCTTTATCTGCTGTCGGTACGATAATTAATTGTACCCTCCAGAAACCGGGTTTCTCGAATAAACCCGGTTTCTAAGTCTTTAATGCCGATCGCGCGCTAGCTTCAAAACCTCAACCGTATCTTTGTGACCTTCCGAAGACGCCCAAATTAACGCAGTCCAAGTATTATTATCCTTAGCTTTGATATCAGCTCCTTTATCGATTAAAAATTCCACAACTTGAGTGCGCCCGCTACCTGCCGCACTCATCAAAGCCGTCAAACCAAAATTAGTTTTAGCATTCACATCCGCCCCCGCCTCCAGCAAAAGCTGTACAATCTCCGTATGTCCGGCAGCAGCGGCACTCATTAACGGCGTCCACCCGTCATTATCCTGACTGTTGGGCCCCGCACCTGCCGCCAGCAATTTTTTGACGATCGCCGAATTGCCAGCCTCAGCCGCAGTCGTCAAAGCCGTCGCACCTTCCTCATCTTTGGCATTGATATCTGCACGCTGTTCGATCGCACTTTCTACAGCCACAACATCACCCGTCTTGACGGCATTAATTAAATCTGTCATAAAATCTCCGTTGCATCCTTTCAAATCTTAAATCCTATGGCAGTAGATATTTTAATCCTCTCCAACGGCCCCGGAGAATTGGCAACTTGGGTGCGTCCCGCCGTGCAAGCTTTGCGCGAGCAATTGGGAAACACGGGTACTCAAGCGCGCATCTCTGTGGTGCTGTCTCCCTGTCCGCACGCCACCGGGAAAGAAGCACAAATCGCTTGTTCCTACCCAGAAGTGGACAGAGTGCAAGCACCGGAGCATTTTTTTCCATTCTTATTATCGGGCAAAACTGCTGAAAATTGGGATTGGTATGAAACAGGAGTTGTTTTATTTTTAGGCGGCGATCAATTTTTTACGGTTGTTATTGGCAAAAGGCTAAAATATCGCACTGTTATTTATGCTGAATGGGACGCGCGGTGGTATCGCTGGATTGATAAATTTGCGGCGATGAAACCTGAAGTTTTTGCTAAAATTCCCCAAAAATATGCTAATAAATTTACAGTTGTCGGAGATTTGATCGCGGAAGTTGCTCGTTCCCAGGCTCTGCCTGGAAACGCATATCCAGAGGCTCTGCCTCGTACAAAAACAGAATTAATTGGATTGTTGCCCGGTTCTAAAGCGGCAAAATTAGCTTTAGGTGTACCGTTATGTTTGTCGATCGCCCAATCCATCCATCGCCTCCGCCCTCAAACTCGCTTTGTAATTCCTGTTGCTCCTACCATAGATGTGCAAACTCTAGCACGTTTTGCCGACCCGGAACAAAATCCTTGCCTACATTTATTTGAGAACGCTAGCGCCGAACTTCATTTAACAGAACCGCCCTTTTTGCAGACAGTAAATGGCTTACAAATAGAACTTTGGACGCACACGCCCGCCTACGACTTGCTATCAGAATGCAGCCTGTGTTTAACTACTGTGGGAGCCAATACTGCCGAATTGGGTTCGTTAGCTGTACCGATGATTGTTTTGATTCCGACGCAGCAATTGGATGCGATGAAAGCTTGGGACGGATTGCCGGGATTGCTGGCAAATTTGCCGTTAGTCGGTTCAGTTTTTGCTACGGCGATTAATTGGCTAATCTGGCAATTGGGAAAGGAAAAGCTTTATGCTTGGCCGAATATTTGGGCACAGGAGGAGATTGTGCCGGAGTTAATTGGGAAGCTGGAACCGGAAGTAATTGCTCAATTGGCGATCGACTATTTGAGCCATCCTGATAAATTAGCACAGATGGGCGATCGTTTGCGTGCGGTTCGAGGAGAATCGGGGGCGGCGAAAAAAATTGCTGAATTGGTTTGTGAAGAAATTGAGGTGCAATCAAATTCTGATAAGAATTAGATTTTTTTATTTTTAACCGCAGATGTCGGCAGATAAACGCGGATGAACGCAGATTTAATACAGATTAATTGGTGGAAACAGGCAAAAGAAAACTTATTTTCTCTTGCCTGTTTATTATCCCAAAACTGGATTTTAGATCAAGTTAAGCTCGATCGTGCTTAGCAATCACCCAAACAGCGTGGATCGTACCCGGAAACAAGAAAAAACAGCTTAGAACCAGGTTGATCCAAAAATCTCTGCCGATGCCGACAGTCAAAAATACGCCCAGAGGGGGAACAAAAATTGCAGCGAGTAGGCGAATTAAATTGTTCATCTCAGTTACTCCAAACGAGTTTTCTCTTTCAATTTAACTTCACTGACCAACCGAGCCTTTCCCGAAAAACTTAGGCGGTGCTGCCATAGTGTAAACTTCGGTTTCAGCGGCGATTACCTGCCGTAAGTGACCGGGAAGCTGCATCAACCCCAACAGTGTAATTCCGTCGAACATCCGCAACCCGCCAGTTGTTTTCTCGGCGAGTAATTTGTCAGTAACTTCGGGATCGGGTCGCGTATTTATTTCTTGATTAGAAGCTATCGCAAAACCCCAAGGAGCTCCATAAGTAGAAATAAAGCTGGTGCAGGATTGAACATTAGAGAAAACAGATTTCAGGGTATTTACAATGCGAGCGTGCATTTTCATTTCAGCCGGAGAAACGGGGCCCGCTTGCACTACGAAATATCCGTTAGGTGACATTACGCTGCGAACTTTCTCAAAATACTCCTTGGTAAACAACTGGAAAGATGGGCCTTCTTCAATGGGATCGGACAAGTCAGAAATGACAATATCCCAATCATTGTCAGTTTTATCTAAATAGTCCAAAGCATCGCCGATTACTACTTCGCAGCGGGGGTCGTCAAAGGCGTTTTGGTGCATTTCTGGCAGGTGTTCGCGGCAAGCTTCTACTACTTCGCCGTCAATGTCGATCATCACGACTTTTTCAACTGTTTTCCAGCGCAGCACTTCTCTAATTGTAGCTCCTTCTCCGCCGCCGAGAACGAGGACTTTTTTGGGTGAACCGTGACAAATCATGGCTGGGTGCACCAGGGGTTCGTGGTACAGAAACTCGTCGCCTGTACAAGATTGCCACTTACCGTCTAAAACTAAGCCTTTGCCGTAAGTACCGGTCTGAACTACGTACATTTCTTGATAGGCTGTTTTCTTGTAAGCAAGCACCGCGATGACGCCGTGAACGTAAATATCCCAAGGGGTAATGTACTCGCTCATCCAAAAGTCTGCACGAACTTCGCTACCTGACATCAATTACTCTCCAAATATAAAGTGCTGTGTCGATGTTGTCACAAGTAGTAGTTCTTAACACAAAATGGTGCGGGTGTGTGAGTACGATCGACACATTAAAGTGAGATTTTTCAGCAATGGTATAGTGTGATTGCGTTCTGGGAACTCGCAAGTGGCTTGGTACTTGAGATTGCTTGTGGGCGATCGCACCCCCAGTCGATCGCACTTTTCCCCTCGTCCCCGGTCGAGATCACTCACATTGAATATTTTCGCTTTGCCTTGCCGACGGGTTTTGTACAAAGGTTGTCTGAATCGGGCAATTTTTCGCGCTGGGCCCGCCTTTATAACTTTGCGATCGGCCTGCTTATTTATCAATAATCGGATGAGAATCCCGCAAATGCCAGAGCGCAGAATAAAAGTAGCGATCGGTTTTCACCCGATTTGTTATTAATATGTTGACATTTTGAATGTATATTAGATAAGATTTTTATATAGACCCAAATAAAAGAAGTCTTGAAATTTTCGGACACAATTGGCTAGGCGATCTGCACCGAGATTCTAACTAGGTAAAGGGTGCCACTAAATTTTATAATAAAAATGTTCTGACACTATTTTTACTTTCCAAATAATAGCCGATGCAACCAAAAGACTGGGAAAAAAGAATCAACGAGCTGGAAAATGAAAATCGAATGCTGCGGGAAAAAATCGAAAATTCGGAAACCGAACGCAGCCAATTACAAGCCCTTAATCAAAAAAAAGAATCTTTGCTCAAAAAACTAACGGAGGAATTTAAAGATTCCGAAAATATTTTAAAAGCAAGAATGTCTACACTAGAAAAAGCTCTATTAAACCAGCAAACAACGCAGATCAAATTGATCGAAGCCGAGAAAATGTCGGCTTTGGGCATTTTGGTAGCTGGTATTGCCCACGAAATCAACAATCCCGTCAACTTCATCTACGGCAATATTACCTATGTCAATGACTACGCTGGCGACATTTTAAAATTGCTCGCAATGTACCAGGATAGGTATCCCGAAACAGATGCAGAGATTGAAGCTTTTCTGGAAAAAATTGACATCGACTTTTTGCGCGAAGATTTGTTGAAAACTCTTTCGTCAATGAAAGTTGGCTCCGAGCGCATCCGCGAAATAGTGCTGACTTTACGCAACTTTGCGCGGGTAGATGAAGGTGAAAAAAAACCAGTTAACATTCACGAAGGAATTGACAGCACCTTGTTAATTTTGCAGCATTTAACTAAAGAAAAACCCGGTCATTCCGCTATAAAATTTATTAAAAATTATGGAGATTTGCCCAAAGTAGAGTGTTATGCGGGGCAATTAAACCAGGTGTTTATGAACATCATTAATAATGCTGTTGATGCCCTGCGGGAGCGCGAGCAAAAGTCTTCACTGGAGGAGATAGAAGCCAACCCTATCCAGATGACAATTACTACTTCTATTATTTCCGATAATTGGGCAAGAATTAGCATCAAAGATAATGGCTTGGGAATGAATGAAGCTGTCAAATCTAAAATTTTTGATCCGTTTTTCACCACCAAACAAGTTGGTCACGGGACGGGTTTGGGATTGTCAATTAGCTATCAGATTGTTGTGGACAAACACGGCGGGAGGTTGGAGTGCATATCCGCAATTGGAGAAGGGACTGAATTCGCGATCGAGATTCCGATCGCCAATTCCCGCAGCTAAGATCGATCGATCGAGCTAAACTGAGGGATAATGAAAACTCCCTTTGACCGTGGCTCCTCCTAGTTTGATGTGCAACCCTATGTCTACTGTCACTTTTGGTTTGTCAACCCCTATAGCGGCAGAGGCCGGGGCATCCTACGGCAGCAGCGAACCGCCCCAGCGCCCCACCGTGCAAGCAGAGTGGATCGAGGTATTAGTGGACTCTCCTTTCAGGGTTGCGGGGGACTCGCCTGGGGAGGAAAATAAGTTATTTACCTATCGTTTACCTGCGGAACTTACCGTGCAACCAGGGGATATTTTGAGTGTACCCTTTGGCAGTCAACAGGTAGGGGCGATCGCGATTCGGTTCATTTCTCAACTACCGCCCGACTTAGATCCCACAAGGGTTAAAGATGTCGAAGATGTTGTCAGTACAGGTTTTTTCCCACCGACTTACTGGGAATTGCTCGATCGCACTGCCACCTATTATTGTACACCTTTAATTCAAGTAATTAGAGCCTCGCTGCCGCCCGGTTTGTTAAGCCGTTCCGTGCGCCGAATTCGCTTAATTAAGGACGCAATTTCTCCGAATGCCGAAACATTTCTCAATCCCGCCGCGAGTCAAATTTTGCAATTGCTGCAAGCTCAAAAAAACGGCGATTACACTTGGCAATACCTCCAGCGCCAAGTTAAGGGAAGTTATCGGGGATTGAAAGATTTATTGAAACGCGGTTGGGTAGAAAGTTATTTAGAACCTCCCACTCCTCCCAAACCACAACTAAAACCGGCAGTGACATTAATTGCTAGTGCATTTGTCACAGATTTAACCAAGCGGCAACAAGAAGTATTGGAAGTTTTGCGGCGCGGCGGCGGTGAAATGTGGATGAACGATTTGTTGAGAATTTGCAGCGCGAGTTCTTCTGTTGTCAAAAATTTGGAACAAAAAGGTAGCGTTGTAATTGACCAAAGGGAAGTGCTCAGGGGCGATCGCGGAATTTCTCAATTGCCCGATGCACCGAAGACTTTAACTCATTTTCAAGCTCAAGCCTTAGCGTTTATTAACTCTTTTTCGGGATTCCGTCAAGTGCTGCTGCACGGCGTTACAGGTTCCGGGAAAACCGAAGTGTATTTGCAGGCGATCGCCCCAATCTTAGCCAGCGGCAAATCCGCCCTCGTACTCGTTCCCGAAATCGGCCTCACACCGCAACTTACAGACAGATTCCGAGCCCGTTTTGGCGAGCAAATTTGCGTGTACCACAGCGCCCTATCCGACGGCGAACGTTACGATACATGGCGTCAGATGCTGACTGGAACCCCGCAAATTGTCATCGGCACGCGATCGGCCATTTTCGCACCTTTACCTCACCTCGGCTTAATTATCCTCGATGAAGAACACGACAGCAGCTTCAAACAAGACCAACCCGCCCCCTGCTACCACGCCCGCACCGTTGCCAAATGGCGCGCCGAATTAGAAAATTGTCCCTTAATTTTAGGTTCCGCCACGCCAGCTTTAGAGACTTTGGTGGGGACGCGCCGAGATTATTACTCGTTACCAAATATCCATTATTTATCATTGCCCGATCGCATTTATTCGCGCCCGATGCCGCCTGTGGAAATAGTCGATATGCGCCAAGAATTGCGGCAAGGAAACCGCTCTATTTTCAGTGCTTCTTTACAAAATGCCCTGGAACAATTGCAAGCAAGACAACAGCAAGGTATTCTATTTATTCACAGAAGAGGACACAGTACCTTTGTGTCTTGTCGGAGTTGCGGCTATGTGATGGAATGCCCGAATTGCGATGTTTCCCTGTCTTATCACCACGTCGGCGAAGGAACAGCAGAAATATTGCGCTGTCACTACTGCAACCACACGGAACGACACCCTCAAAACTGCCCGGAATGCAGTTCTCCTTACTTCAAAAACTTTGGCAGCGGCACTCAGCGAGTCGAACAGGAATTAACGAGATTGTTTCCCGAATTGCGGGCAATTCGATTTGACAGCGATACAACTAGAAATAAGGGCGACCACCGCAGATTGTTAACGCAATTTGCTAATGGGGAAGCTGACATTTTGTTGGGTACGCAAATGCTGACGAAAGGGTTAGATTTAGCTGGAGTCACATTGGTGGGAGTTGTGTCTGCTGACGGGTTGCTGAACTTATCTGACTATCGGGCCAGCGAACGAGCTTTTCAAACATTAACTCAAGTCGCGGGCCGTGCGGGCAGAGGCGATGATCCGGGGCGGGTAATTATTCAAACTTACACTCCAGAACATCGGGTTATTCAAGCAGTTAGGCGGCACGAATATGCGGGTTTTGTGGAAACAGAATTAGCAGAAAGAGCGGCGCTGAATTATCCACCTTCGGGGCGGCTGATTTTGTTGCGGTTGAGCAGTGTAGATGCGGCGGAAGTTGCGGTGACTGCGGTACAATTGGCGTCTGTTTGTCAGGAGTATATTGAGCGATTGTCTGTACCGGGATGTGAGTTGTTGGGGCCTGCACCTGCGGCGATTATGCGGGTGGCAAATCGCTATCGGTGGCAGATTTTGCTGAAGTTGCCTTTGGATGAGTCGGTGGATTTGTCGGATTTGATCGGATTGCGCGATCGCACGCCGCGTTCTGTTAGTTTAACTATTGATGTCGATCCGTTGAATTTTGGTTGAGCGAGGGCAACCTAGGCGTTTCTGAGTTAAGGTATGATGAGGTTAAAGTGCGATGGCCAAAAAATAACATTTAACAAAACGCAGAGCTTATGCAATGTCCTGAATTTCAGTCAACTCATGTTAATAAAAATGGTCATAAAAAAGGTAAACAGAATTATATTTTTCTCGGTTGTGGCAGGCAATTTATAGATTGCTATCAACCTCATAAAGGTTACTCTGAGGAGGTGAAACGTGAAGGTCTCAAAATGTCGGTCAATGGGATGGGCTTTCGAGCAATTGAAAGAGTCAAAAATGTGCATCATACGACAATCATTACTTGGGTCAAACAAGTAGGAAAACTCTTGCCAGATTTTTATCACCCCGAAACAACTCCACAAGTGGGAGAATTAGATGAATTAGAAACATTTGTCGGCTCAAAAAAAACACAACCTGGTGATGGACAGCAGTAGACCATTTTAAACCAGGTATTTTAGGATGGGTTTTAGGCGACCATAGTGCAAAAACCTTTGAACCCTTATGGGGTTTCGTTAATAAATGGAAATGCCATTTTTATGTGACAGATGGGTGGAAAATTTACCCTAAGTTTATTCCCGATGGGGATCAGATTATTAGCAAAAGCTATATGACAAGAGTTGAGGGGGAAAATACAAGATTAAGGCATTATTTGGCTCGCCTAAAACGAAAAAGTCTTTGTTATTTTAAATCTGAACAAATGCTAAGATATTCAATTTAGTTACTAATTCACTATCTAAAATTTGCCGATGTTCCAATTCCGTATCAAAATCAAAGAAATCATTCTCGCTTGTGTGCGATCGCACTATAAGTTTATCATCCCTTGATTCAGCAACACCAGCAACACCGTAAAATATTGTAAGATGTAGAGAAGATATATGTCAGACAATAAACTATAGCAATCCGATCTGAGTCTCACAACACAACGCCCTCTTGTCTTCCTAGACTTGTTGTCTAGCAAGACTTTCAGATTTTACGGTTCTAGAGAATCACTTAGGATTGCTATACGAGGGCATAACCAGAAAAGCAAAGCTACTTATCTAGATGTAAAAATATTGCTAGCTTTCCTGGCATCTTCTACAGCGTCACCACAGGTAGAAGACTAAATCTACTTAACTTACTTGGGACTGTGGCTTGCGTTCTCAGTCAGTCCTAATGTTAAGAAATGTTTCGCCAACAGTATTGAGAGATGGACTAAATTGCCAAAAAATTTACAAAGTTGGTCATACTTAACTTGACTGATTAGTATTGTGGGCGGTATTATTATGCGAATGCCAACAAAAGGCTTAATTATCTGGGAGAGTAAACCACAGTGCAAGTCAAGAATCACCAGGCTGTTACAAGGTCGAACCGGAGTCGGCGTTTCGTTAAATTGGTTGAAAATAGTGGATGACTCCTGGCTAAAAGCTTTCAGCTAAAATTAACTCACTTAGGGCGTTGCTCCACCCAAATTAACGCCTGTAGACAAGAAGGAGCCGACTCCCTTGGGTGAAGCAGGAAGCAGACCCTTCACAAGCAATCCTGATTGAATGGTGAGACTTAAATAAGTTTAGCCAAGTTTTGTGTAGCAGGTTTTCCACATCCAGTGAAAAGTAAGAAGTGCTATTGGTTGAGTATGCCCACTTTGCTTTACTAGCGTCTGGGCTTATCCTTAATGGAGCAAAGCAGTGGTTTCGTCCGGTAAATTTTGAATTAGCTCATGCGAACGATAAAACTTTTGCCTGGCCACCTTTTTTGTCTAAGTCCCGCTAAGAGACTATACACAAAGCAATTTATCTATTTCAGCAATATGGTGCTAAATTCTGGGTCAAGAATCAATCAAAAGGTTTGTTTTATCTGTGGCGCTAGTCACTCTGGCTCTACGCTTCTAGGACTTATACTGGGAAGTCATCAGGATTGTTTCTACTCTGGAGAGGCAGATCAAACCAGATTTATGCAAGATACAAATAACCCCACAATAAGAACTTGCAACATTTGTGGCATCAATTGTCCAGTTTGGAAAGATTTTATCACTAGCACTAACCTAGATTTATACGAACAAATCTCGCTCAAAATACAAAAGCCAATCGTAATTGATTCTACACAAAACATTTCTTGGCTAGAAGAACAAATAGCCACTATTCAAAAAACATCTTCCCAACCTTTTTTAATATTCCTTCAAAGAGATGGTCGGGCAGTTATCAATTCCATCAGCAGAAAATATCCTCAAAAAAAGTCAAAGAAATAATTAATAATTGGAAGTATCAAATTAATGAAACCCAAGAATTGTACCGTCAGTTTCAGGTTAAAAAAATTAAGATAAGATATGAAGAGCTTGCCACAAATGCAGAAAATATCACCAGAACGCTTTGCGACTTTTTGGAAATAGACTATCAACCCCAAATGGTTAAATATTATCAGCACGAACATCATCCAGTTGGAGGTAACAACGGAACGCAGTTTTTAATAGTAAAGGCTCAAAACAAAAATACCGAAGAATTTTTACCTAAGGTATCTAAGCGTTGCTCAGATTATTACCAAAATCATGGTTTAGAAATTACTTTAGATTTGCGTTGGCGTCAAGAACTTGACCCTACTGTAGAGCGTTTATTTGAAGAAATTGCCGGTAAAGAAAACGAAGAATTGAAATGGGAGGTGTAACGATGAAAAAAATGAATCAGTGGAATTTGTGGGCAGATTGATAGTATCCTCTAAATTATAGCTCCCTTTTTTTTAATCTCTAAACTAAAAATTTGCCATGAAAATTTTGCTATTAAGTGTTCACCCTCCACAAGGAGGTGGCTCAGCCTATTCTAGTCAAGAGCTTGCTTGTGGATTACGACAACTTGGGCATGAAGTTCTTCACATCTCACCCTACAAAGAAGTAACTCCAAGCGTGCAGTATCCTGGATTGCTCTGGTTTAAGGCCGATTTTCCAACAGACATAGGCATTAGTCCACAGGCCCAATTAGATATTGATCAATACGTTAGTGGAGCGTATCTAAATTATGGTTCTTTTGATTGTGTCATTTTAGGTCGAGAGTCATTTCTTTGGCATCTTCCCGCAATTCGCTGCGTTCATCACAATAAGCCAGTTGTATTGATATGCCGAGGATCTCACATCCGCAGTTTGGCTACAGGCGTTCCTATAATCGAACAAAAGCTTAGAGCTAAACTGCTAGACCTTTACAAGGGGTGCGACCAGATCATTTGTATTGCTCGTCATCTTACCAAATTCATAAACCACGTAGTTGGAATCAACAATACCGTTTTCTTGCCGAACCCAATCTCTCTTCATGGGGTCAACCTCACGACTACTAAAAAGCCAACTGCCACAGAATCAATCCGTTTACTGATGGCTGCTCAAATTAAGTCGAGGAAAAGACCCTTCGATGCAATTGAAATTGTACGGATTATGATAGAGCAAAAAGTCGATGTTCACCTGACTATTTGTGGCGATGGACCTAATCTGAAACAGATGTTGTATCTGATTAAGCATTATGGTTTGGAAAAATATATTTTTGTTAAAGGTCGCGTTGAGCGGCAAGTAGTGCTAGATTATCTCAATAGTGTGGAAACCGTGCTGCTTTGCTCAGAGAATGAAGGGCGACCTCGCATACTTACTGAAGCGATTGCGGCTGGCAAGGGAATTGTTGCATACGATAACCCAGGCTCTCGGGAAGTTGTTAGTGAATGGTTAACTCAATGGCCTTTTAGTCATCTTGTTCCTATTGGAAATACATTAGCAGCAAGTCAGGCAATCCTAAATTTAGCAAGCGACTTTCGCTCAAAACCTGAAGCCCTCCTACCGCCACAACTACCCAAGCCTATTGAAATCCTTTATGAGTATGAGTCAATGCTTAAATCCTTGAAAGTTTAAATGTCTATATCAAAGGATTATATCTAGTGAAAAGACCGCAACGCCCGATCAACCTATTTGCTTCTTTACTAAAATGGTTACCTTAAAATCAATTATTTATATATCCCCCGGCAACTTGCCTTCTCTGTGGGCTCACACTGGGCAAATTGCTAAAATGTCTCAGGCTTTTTCTCGAAGAATTAAAGACTTCGAGTTACTAACTAGCGGAGATATCTGGTCAATTGGAAAAGGTATGGATATCGAATTTCAAAAATTTTATGGGCTGCAAGAGCATTATAAATTAACACGCATACCACATTACTTTCGAGTCAAGTATCCTTTATCTAAAACATATGACGATAAATTATACTGCAAATTAGCAGTTATATATGCTTGCTTTAAAAAACCTTCTTTGATTTACACTCGTTCAGCTATAGTTGTTGATCTACTACAAAAATTAGGAACACCTGTTTTATATGAGTGTCATAAACCAATTACAGAAGATTTTTTACAATTAAAATTATTAAAGGACAAAAATCTGATTGGTATAGTTACCATCTCATCGACCCTAGCTGAAAACTATATCCAATTAGGTTTACCCCTAGACAAGGTATTAGTTGCTCATAGTGCTGTGGAGCTAAATATGTTTCTACCTTATCAGGAGAAAGATTTAGCTCGTAAAAAGATATCTCTTCCATTGGGTGCAAAAATTATCCTATACTCAGGTCATTTATATGATACAAAAGGAATTCCCACTATTTTTAAGATTGCTCGTATGATGCCAGAATACAATTTTGTTTTGGTGGGAGGATGGATTGATGATATTAACAGAGTAAAAGAAAATATTCAAAAAGAAGATTTACGCAATGTGTTGATTATTGGTCATGTCCCCCAATCTGAATTAGCCTCATACTTATACGCAGCAGATATTCTGATTCTACCTACTAGTAAATCCTGGAAATTAGCTGAGGTAACTAGTCCTCTCAAACTTTTTGAATATATGGCTGTAAAAAAACCAATCGTTGCTTCAGCTTTACCTAATATAATGACAGTACTTAGAGATGGAGAAAATTCTCTTTTGGCAGAGCCTGATAATCCTCTTTCTTTTCAAGAAGCTATGGTCAATTTATTTGAAAATCCCCTTTTAGCGAGTACCATTGCTGAACGTGCTTTTCAGGAGGTACAAAATTTTACCTGGGATAATCGCGCCGACCAAGTTTTGCAGTTTGCGTCGAAAAGATTACAGGAGTATAGACAGCACTGAGGATAATTGAAAACGTAGGTCAAGGGGTGGAAGTTTACTCGTTTCACTATTATATCCAGGGTAAAAGCATCTCAATTAGGGTTGACATAAGGAATCCAAGAAATCTAATGTAGAGTCTATGAAACAAATCCTTCACACTGCTGTTTTGACCATTACGGCATTAATTGCCCAAGTTTGTAGTCATATTCAGGAGGATAAAATTTTCCGAAGCCAGCCCCAGGATAAAGGGTTAGCTCACCAAAGATAGGACGGCCAATATCATAAAAATCGACGCGTAAAAATTGCTGCCCGCTTGCTAAGGTTTCAGCCATATCAATCATAAGAGCAAAGTTTGAAGCTTTCACCAGTTCTCCCCCGTAGCAGGGGTAATCATTATACCCCAACTCAAGAATCTTAAAATTGCGGTCTATAAACGTCTGTGTGGGGTTTGAAGAAAAGCGATCTATGACGATTACAACCATTTCGACTCGACCACGAAAGCAGAAAAATTTGTAATCTGGTGGAACCTTTCCATCTGAACCTTGGAGAAATTCTTCAATCAGGAGAGTGGGCGGAATCCAACGATATTGCCATTCTGCCCGCTTATCGGAGTGGTCTATTTGCAGCCAAGCTTGGGTTTGTTCATAAGCCTGGCACCAGTCAAAAGAATATCGATTCTCAACGATCAAATTGGTGCCGCATGCATGATTAGCTTTAATAATAAACTTTTCCGGAAGACTTTCTTTCGCTACTTTTCTCAAATCTGTTCCGCTCCAATAAAGCTTTGTAAGAACATCAGAACCAAGCTGTTGTTTCACATAGTCCCGCACTGCAATTTTGTCAGCAAACACAGTATGAATAGACTGACGACAAAACAGCTTTCTGTGCTGAAGTTTTTCGTTAAAGGTTTGAGGGGAGAGCAGCTTGGGTTTTTGACCAAAAATATGTCGATAGTGTCTATGAATCTTAAAGCAATCGGATGGCCACAATAAAATATCTACTATGACACGGCCAATAGGCAATCGGCCCCAACCCCGTCTTTTTAGAGATTTTCCTACCCGCTCACCAAACATGATGCCTTTCACAACGAGAACTTCGGGAGTCAAAATATTGTCTACTCGAAAAATATAAGTGTCATCATAAGTTTAATACTCAATTAACAACGAAACTGGATGCACTTGACGCTCATATAACAGTAACATAAATTCTGGCAAGTTTCTAAAAGAAATCAGGCATTGCTGAATTAGGGTGTGATAAATTTAGAGTGCGATCACCAAAAAATAACACTTAAAAAAACGCAGAGCTTATGCAATGTCTTGAATGTCATTCAATTCGAGTAGCTAATACATCCCTGCGATCACACAAATCATACCTCACTTCAGCAACGCCAAAGCCGGGTTTCGGATTAAGACTGTAAAAGCTTCTCTACCGATTGAGCAATAGCAGTCTCATCCTGGAACTCAGAATTATCAATCTCTAAATCCCAAGGCAAATCGACCAGCAACGCACGTTCATTAAATTCTTTTAACCTATGGTCTGAAACAGGAATGTGGGTTGAGGCATCTCTGGTCATGACTCGCTCTATACAGGTATCGAGTGGAGCTTGTACATGGATGAGGAACACGCGGAAGCCTTGTCGCAGGGCTGTTAATAACTCTGAGAAGGTATGGGCTGTGCCTGTATACTCGATGCAAAGGGTGGAATGTGATTGAGCTAACTCATCCAGTTTTTCTAACACAATTTGGAATCCTCGTTTCTCCAACGGAATTCCTTCTAATCCTGCCTCTAGCCTAAGCACCTCAAGAAATATAGGTTCAATCCGTAGAAACTTTACATCTAGATATTTCTCCAGAACACTACCAATGAACGTCTTGCCAACTCCTTTGAGTCCTACTAGCAGCAACAGATTACACGGTTTTGTATTGTAAGATGAGTACATATTGCTTTAACAAGACTTACGCTACATGAGTCAATTTTTATAATATATTTTTTACACAATTATGTAGTTGTAAGGTGCGCCGTGCACACCCTACAACTAGAGTCTCTGCGTAAATCCTAAAAACTAAGGCAAATCAGTGCTCCCCATCAGATAAAGGTCGCACTCCCGGGCTACGCCCCGCCCTTCATTAATCGCCCAAACCACCAAACTTTGTCCCCGGCGACAGTCACCAGCCGCAAAAACTCCCGGAATGCTGGTTGTATATTTTTCGTGCTCGGCTTTCACGTTGCTGCGGGCGTCGCGTTCCAATCCCAAGTCATCCAGCAAGGGCTGTTCCGGGCCGAGGAAGCCCATCGCTAGCAACACAAGCTGTGCGGGCAACACTTTTTCGGTGTCCGGGATGTGGTTCGGAATGAACTGCCCTTTCTCGTTTTTCGCCCACTCCACCTCGACGGTGTGCACGGCTTTGACATTGCCGTTTTCGTCGCCCTCGAACTTTGTCGCCGTGGTGAGATAGCCGCGGGGGTCGTCGCCGAATTTGGCTGCGGCTTCTTCTTGGCCGTAGTCGAGGCGGTAGACTTTCGGCCATTCGGGCCAGGGATTGTTGGCCGCCCGTTCCGAGGGCGGTTTGGGCAGGATTTCTAGCTGTACGAGGCTTTTGCAGCCGTGGCGGATGGAGGTGCCTACGCAGTCGGTGCCGGTGTCGCCACCGCCGATAATCACGATATCTTTGCCTTCGGCGGAGATGAAGTTATCGTTTGTGCTCTTGTCTAAAACTGCTTTGGTGTTGGCTGTCAGGAAGTCCATTGCGAAGTGGATGCCTTTTAATTCGCGGCCGGGGATGCCCAAGTCGCGGGGTTTGGTGGCGCCGGTACAGAGCACAACGGAGTCGTATTCTTTTAGCAGTTGTTCTGCTGGTAAGTCTTTGCCGACTTCGGTGTTGCAGACGAATGTCACGCCTTCGTCTTCGAGGACTTTCAGGCGGCGCATTACGACTTGTTCTTTGTCTAGCTTCATGTTGGGGATGCCATACATTAGCAGGCCGCCTGGTCGATCGGCTCTTTCGTATACAGTTACCAAATGACCGGCTTTATTTAGTTGCGCGGCGGCGGACAAACCGGCGGGCCCGGAACCGATAACGGCGATTTTTTTGCCGGTGCGTTTGGCGGGCGGTTCGGCAGCAACCCAGCCTTCATCCCAGCCTTTATCGATAATTGCGGCTTCGATGTTTTTAATCGTGACCGGCGGATTGTTGATGCCGAGCACGCAAGCGCCTTCGCAGGGTGCGGGACAGACGCGGCCGGTGAATTCAGGGAAGTTGTTCGTTTTGTGGAGTCTGTCTAGGGCTTCTTTCCAAAGTCCGCGATATACTAGGTCGTTCCATTCGGGGATGAGGTTGTTAATCGGGCAGCCGCTTGCCATGCCGCTGATAATTGTGCCGGTGTGGCAAAACGGAATGCCGCAATCCATGCAGCGCGCCCCTTGGGTGCGGAGTTTGTCCTCATCCATTGGCAGGTGAAATTCGTCCCAGTTGTGGACTCTCTCGACTGGTGAGAGTTCGGAGGGCAATTCGCGCAAGAATTCGATAAAGCCGGTTGGTTTTCCCATAGTGGTGTTCTGGTTAGAATTTACTATTCTGTCACTTTCTCAAAGGTGAAGCTGGCTGGCTTCTGAATAAACTATTGTGATCTAAATTGTGTGCGATCGCACCTCAGATTGAGCAATTTGTACATGAAATCTTTAATATCGCTGGGAGTCGGGGAATTGTCGGCAGCGGTAAAATATAGATAGATCGACAGCACAGAAACCGGGTTTTTTACGGGGATTAAAGGTTTTAAAGGTTTTGATGCAGTATTTTCGTCCATCAAACCCGGTTTCTACGTAATTTCAGCATGGCTTATTCTCCGACGATCGCATTTACGGCTACAGCCACATCTGGAAACCCTCGCGGGTTAACTCAGACGGCCCGCCAGCGTCTACTTTCAAGCGCCATCCCCATGAGGAGGGCTCGAAATACAATACAAAAAGTTACAGACCTTGCAAAATATTAATTTCAGGATATACTACTGTAAATCGGTCAGATATATGGAGTTAATACCATCAACTCCTAAAATAGGTACACAAAGTCATGAGCATTACAATTGAGAACGTATCGAAACACTTCGGCTCCTTCCACGCCATTGACAACGTGAGTTTGAAAATAAAAAACGGCTCTCTAGTCGCGCTTTTAGGGCCTTCCGGTTCGGGAAAATCGACTCTGCTGAGGATGATTGCCGGACTCGAACCGCCGGACACGGGTCATATTTACTTGATCGGCGAGGATGCTACTCAGCAGTCGGTGCAGGAACGGCATATCGGTTTTGTGTTTCAGCATTACGCTTTATTCAAACACATGAGTATTAGGAAAAATATTGCTTTTGCGATGGAAATTCGCAAAGTTCCTAAAGACTCTATTCGCAGGCGGGTTGATGAACTTTTGGATTTAGTGCAGTTGACAGGTTTGGGCGATCGCTATCCTTCGCAACTTTCCGGCGGCCAGCGGCAGCGGGTGGCTTTGGCGAGAGCTCTAGCAGTTCAACCGAAAGTGCTGCTGCTAGACGAACCTTTTGGAGCATTAGATGCTAAAGTCCGCAAAGAATTGCGATCGTGGCTGCACAACCTTCACAAAGAAGTTAACATCACCACAGTTTTTGTGACTCACGACCAAGAAGAAGCTATGGAAGTAGCCGATGAAATTGTGGTGATGAACAAAGGTAGAGTCGAACAAGTTGGCACTCCGGCTGAAATTTACGACAAACCTGCGTCAGCTTTTGTGATGAGTTTTATTGGGCCTGTCAATGTGCTGCCGAATGCTGCGGGTTTGTTCGCCAGCAACGCTCCAACGGCTCACAATAACGGAGCAGCCCATTCTGATTTAGTGTTTTTGCGCCCCCACGACGTGGAAATTAAAACTAAGCCGGAGTCTGGTTTTGCATTAGCAAAAGTCAGCCGCATCATTCATTTAGGGCGGGAAATACAAACCGAGTTACTGTTAGAATCGCAGCAGGTAGTAACAGCTTACGTGAGTCGCGAGCGCTTCGATTCTCTACAGTTAACGCGAGATCAGCAGGTTTACGTCAAGCCCAAACACGCGATGACTTTTCCTGCTTATTCAATTTAAATCAGCGGCTGCATCTTACTCAAAATACTATCGGGGAGCTTTTACAAAACACTGCTCCCACATCGTTACCAGGCTCGTGCCTGGTAATGCTGTCTCGTGGCTCTAAATCGGAGGCATATCCTCCTGAAATTCATTCCCAGGCAGAGCCTGGGAACGAGAAAAACGAGAAATCTCAGGCAGAGCCTGAGACGGAGAACTAGAAACAAGATAGGTGAAGAATATGACTGCTAACAAATTCAAGAATTTAGCAACTAGCACTTTACTTGCTTATCGTCGCCACATCCAGGCAGGATTAACACTTTGTGCAGGATTGGGACTGTCTGCGATCGCATCTTCAGTTGCGTACAATTGGGAATACAAATTCATGCAAGCCGAACTGCAAGACCGGCTGGACAAAATAGCTACAGACATTCAGAGAGATGTTAGCGGCAATTTAGAAATAATTCGGGCTGCTGGAGCATTTTACAGCGTATTTGACGGCGTTAAAAAACCAGAAATGAAGACATTTGTTGGGCCTGCCCTCTACCGCCATCCGAGCCTGAAGGCGATCGCTTGGCTGCCCCGTGTTTCTGACTATCCCGAATTCCTAACAGATGAAATAGATTTAGGTGTAGATTTAAAGGCCAATCGGGTAGCGTTAGAAAACGCCACAAAAAGACAAGAAATTACCGCGACTGAACGCCAAAAATGGTCTTCACAAAATCAACCCACCGTCTTCGTATTTATGCCAATTTTTACTAAAAATTCTGCTGACGATGGCGCAGAATTGCAGCAAAATTTACCTGCTCGCTCACCAGAAAACTTGAAAGGTTTTACTTTTGGCGTTTTGTTGGTTGATGCTATTGTCAAATCGGCTTTACAGGAAACTAACCTCAACTTTGTTAACGTTTATCTTCAAGATGCTATGGCTCCTGAAGCCGAAAGATTTCTTGCGTTTTATGAAGCCAAGACCAAAAGGATAATTACCGATGAAAACATTAAAAATAACATCCACATTGGCGAAAGAGCTTACTGCCCGGACGGCAGCAGTTGCACCCGCATTCTCAATATTGAAAATCGCAGGTGGTTGCTGCAATTACGGATAACGCCAGAGTACATTAATCCTCTAAGATTTTGGCGTTCTTTGACTGTTTTAATTTTGGGGACAATCTTAACTTTGGTGGCGACACTTTATATAATGAGCTTGTTGAATTATACTGAAAAAATTGAAAAAATAGCAGCAGAACGCACGGCTAAATCTCAACAACTAGAGCAAATTTTGCAAGAGTTGCAACAAACTCAATCTCAACTGATTCAGCAGGAAAAAATGTCTAGTTTGGGTTTATTAGTTGCTGGTGTCGCCCACGAAGTTAACAATCCTATAAATTTTATTTATGGCAATATCCACCACGTCAGGGCATATACTAGCGATTTGTTAGAGTTGGTAAAACTTTACCAAAAACACTCTTTATACCCTCATTCGGAAATTTCAGAATATTTACAAAATATTGACTTTGACTTTCTCACGAAAGATTTGCCGCAACTGTTGTCTTCGATGAAAATAGGAGCAGATCGCATTGTTCAAATTGTTCAATCTTTGCGGAATTTCTCTCGCTTAGACGAAAGCGAAATGAAACCTGTCAATATCCATGAAGGCATTGACAGCACTTTGCTCATTCTGCAAAGTCGCCTGAAAGCTACAGCCGATCGTCCGGCGATTGAGATTGTTAAAAATTACAGCCATTTACCTTTAGTAGAGTGCTATGCCGGACAATTAAATCAGGTGTTTATGAATATTCTGACTAATGCGATCGACGCCCTTGAGAGTTACAACCTCGATCGCGGGCCCACAGCAGCGAAAGCCAATCCGATCGCGATCGCCATAACCACAGAATATTCGATCCCCGATAAAATAATTGTGCGGATATCTGACAACGGCCCCGGTATGGCAGAAAATGTCAAAAAACGGCTGTTTGACCCGTTCTTTACGACTAAACCTGTGGGAAAAGGGACAGGCTTGGGACTGTCAATCAGCTATAAAATTGTCGTAGAAAAGCACAAGGGTGCGCTGCGCTGCGATTCGACACCGGGATTGGGGACGGAATTCTCGATCGAGATTCCGCTGCGACAAGAAGTCAGACAAGCTGTACCGTTTGTTTCGCGGAAAATATCGGAGGCAGCTTAGAAGGGGCTGGGGAAGGAAAATTTTTTTTCCATTAACTACTGTAATTCGGTCGAGTTATAGTATTATAGGTAATAATGCCAAAACGCATACTGCTTTATGCAGCTTAAACCGTTGGCACTGCCGATACTGTATAACCCAAACACGGCGAGACTAAATATGTTCAGTGACTTGCAAATTATTTACGAACGCGACCCCGCGGCGCGCAATTGGTTGGAAGTATTATTTTGCTATCCCGGACTGCAAGCACTTTTTTTGCACCGGATAGCACACTGGCTTTATTCGGCTGGTCTACCGTTTGTACCGCGCTTGATTTCCCAACTGAGTCGCTTTTTAACAGGTATTGAGATTCACCCAGGAGCAAAAATTGGTAGGGGCGTGTTTATCGATCACGGCATGGGGGTGGTAATTGGCGAAACTGCGATCGTTGGAGATTATGCTGTAATTTATCAAGGAGCCACCATTGGCGGCACGGGTAAAGAAATAGGAAAACGGCATCCAACCCTAGGAGAAAATGTAGTGGTGGGAGCCGGTGCTAAAGTTTTAGGCAATATTCAAATTGGCAATAATGTTCGGATTGGTGCGGGTTCGGTAGTGCTACGGGATGTCCCTAGCGATTGCACAGTTGTGGGAATTCCCGGTCGCATTATCTCTCGGAAAAAGCAGGTGGAAGATGCTCTAAATTCTCAAGGAATACCGGATTTGGAAGCTCAAGCGATTCGAGCTTTGTTCGATCGAATTAAGGATTTAGAAGACCAGGTTAATTTTTTAAAATCTCAACTATCTCCGCTCACCACAACTGAATCAGAGCAAAAAGAGGCAGAAAAACATGAATTATTCAGGTATTCTAATTTATTCATTACAGACTTTTTAGACGGTGCAGGAATCTAGGCAAGCTTTAATTTATATAAAATTTTGCCGATTATACTATCCTGCTACCTGCTACAAGCTCACTTTAATTTATTCAGTAACTGGCTATGACTATTGCTTCTCTTTCCACTAAAACTGATGAAACGAGCCGACATATATTTTCTCGCCGATCGCACTTGCCCAACAGAAGCAATGCTCTGTGGCGAATTGAAACTGGAGTAGTGCGAACTGTAACGTGGCTTGAAGATGGCACAATTATCACCTTGGGATTGTGGGGGCCTGGTGATACGATCGGCAAACCGATATCAAAATGCGATCCTTTTCAAATTGAATGCCTCACTAAAGTCGAGGCAATTTTACTATCGGGCGAGCGCTGGCTAAATAGAGATATTTTGCTCACTCACATTCAGCAGGCTGAAGATTTTATGGTAATGCGAGGTTACAAAAGAGTTGATTTTATGCTCTATCAACTATTAACTTGGCTGGCTAAGAGGTTTGGTTCTGAGGTAGAGCAAGGACATCTGATAGATATGATTTTAACGCATCAGGACATTGCAGAAATCATCGGTACAAGCCGCGTAACTGTCACTCGCACCCTCGGTCATTTTGAGCAGCAAGGCTTGATAGATCGTCTGCCACTCCACCAGATTATTCTGCAACCTTCCGAGGTGTGGCACTACGAAATCTAAGGGTAGAATCAATGTCTCGCACGCGCGTGCGAAGCTATCCCGGAGGGAATCGCCCCAAAATTCCTGTATCCTTCGCTACTAAAAAAAACTATTGACTTTCTGAGACTGTCTGTGCAACAATCAACAGCTATACCTATAATATACGGTAAATCGATAGAGTTTAAGATGATTGCTAGAGAGCGATGGGCTCTCTAGCAGCGAGGAGCTTTTTGTGCTTTTCGACAGAGACAATGCAAGAGGAAAGAAAATGAAAACTAAATGGCTGAAAGCTCGATTCAAAAGAAACAAAATAGGGGCATTAATTGCCGTCCTAGCGGTGCTGGCGATCGCAATTCCTCTGTTCCCATTTTTCCCAACCCAAGCAGCGGAATCAAAAAGTAAAATTCAATTCGTTTCCCCCGCGTGGGTTGCCCAAAACGCCAGCGACAAAAACCTGCGAATTCTCGATGTCCGTACCAATCCAATGGACTACTTTATCGGGCATCTTCCCAACGCAGTCAACATCGCCGACAACACCTTGCGCGGGCCGGACAGTGGTTTGCCAGTACAGTATCTAACGCCGGATAAACTGGGGCAATTACTGTCGCGGGCAGGAGTAACAGACAACAGCCGCGTCTTAGTTTATTCCGACGGCAGAGACATTCTCGGCGCGACAATGGTTGCTTACGTATTGGAGCGATTGGGACACTCGGACATCGCAGTTATCGACGGAGGTTATGCGGGTTACAAAGCAGCTCAAACTGTGACGAAAGAGTTTCCAAAATACGCGGCCGGTACACTGACTGTGCGCGACAATAAATCAATTCGTGTCACCCTGGATGAAGTCAAAAATTTAATTGGCAAAGCAGGCGTCACATTCATCGATCCCAGACCGGAAAAACTATTTCAAGGGGAAGAAAAAATCTGGACGCGCAACGGACACATTCCCGGCGCTCGCAACATTCCCTGGCCGACTTTTACCGATGCTGAAAACCCGCACAAGTTGAAGTCTCTCGACGAAATCAAGCAGATTTTGGCAGCTAAAAAGATCGATCGCAACAGCGACATCATCGTTACTTGCAGTACGGGGCGGGAAGCAACGCTGCAATATGTAGTTTTGAAACACTTGCTGAACTATCCGAAAGTCAGAATATACGAAGGTTCTTGGACTGAATACAGTCAGACTAATTTACCTGTAGAAACTGGTCCGGAACAAGCAGTGTAGAAAACAAATCTGTAGTTAACAGCAATTTGGGCTAAAAATTGACCGAAGAGGTAGAATGAAAACAGCAATTATCTCGATATCAATGCTCGGAATAATCAGCTCGATTGGCTTTGGTTTATCAACAATAATAGCTGAGCACCGACAAGCAGATAATTCCGTTGCTTGCACTCCTAGCGAACAACCCGATGAAAAATCGGAGACTTCCCCGCGAAAAACTTAGCGCTAAAATGGAGGCTCTGCCTCGCTTTACAGTTGTTTCTGGAGTCAAGTATTTTATTGTGAATAACACCGCAGAAATTGCTTTTTCACCCCTGACAAAAACTTCGCCGCCCCGATCGCAGCGTCCGATCTTAGCTCTGATACTGACGCTATTTGCTGCTGGTGCGGCCGGTTTGAGCGCCTACGGCTGGCGGCAGAGCGTTTTATTTCTGATTGGAGGCTTGCTGGGCGCGAGTTTGTATCATGCAAGTTTTGGCTTTGCTTCTGCTTACCGCAAATTATTTGCCGAGCGCGATATTACAGGTGTTTTAGCGCACTTGTTGATGTTAGGAATTGCTACTGTACTTTTTGCTCCCGTACTTGCATCAGGAGAGGCATTCGGACACAAAATAGCCGGGGCTGTTGCGCCTGTGGGCTGGCAAAATGCGATCGGCGCTTTTCTATTCGGAATTGGAATGCAATTGGGCAGCGGCTGCGCTTGCGGCACGCTTTGGACAATTGGCGGGGGCAGCACGTCAATGCTGTTAACGCTGCTGACTTTTTGCATCGGTTCTTTTGCAGGAAGTTTGACCAGACATTTGTGGCATTTGCCGTCGCTGCCGCCGATATCTTTAGGAAAAACTTTGGGATGGATGCCCGCAGTCATCTTGCAGCTAAGCGTATTTCTGTTAATTGCGATCGCCCTCTGGCAGTGGAATCGCACCAATGGCAAGCAACCCTTAACAGCAGATTTTATCATTAAAACTCCTCAATCTCACATCAAGAATCAATGGCTTTACGGGCCTTGGTCTCTCGCTGCCGGAGCCTTTGCCCTTGCCTTTCTCAACTGGGTAAAACTGTTAATTGACGGCAGGCCTTGGGGAGTGACTTGGGGGTTTACTTTGTGGGCCGCAGAACTTGCTACTGCTTTCGGCTGGAATCCCGCAAATAACCCGTTTTGGAATACTCCCGACAAGTTGGAATCCTTGCAAAAAGGCATCTTTGCTGATGTTACTTCCGTGATGAATTTTGGCATTGTTTTGGGAGCAGTTTTAGCGGCGGCTTTGGCTGGCAAATTCACCGTCAAAACAAACCTTTCGTTACCCAAAGTTACAGCCGTTTTGAGCGGCGGTTTCATGATGGGTTACGGAGCGTTGCTGGCTTTTGGCTGCAATGTCGGCGCTTTTTTTAGCGGTATTGCTTCAACCAGTTTGCACGGTTGGCTGTGGATTGCGACTGCTTTGTTGGGCAGCGTTGCGGGAATTAAATTGCGATCGCTCTTCCGACTTGAGAATTAATTTCCAACATCAATAGGCAATCGGCCTGCGGGTAGGGACAAAGACAAAGCCTTTGTCCCTACCCGCCGGTCGCGTTTTCCCGCCAAGCGCGCCTTAAAAAAATAACTACTGTTTTCCTATGGATATTTAGTATTTAATAGTGTAATGTATTAGATTAAGTAGAGAGAGGTGGCGAACGCACCTTGAGTGCGATCGCCCAACTGCTAGCAAAACAGTCTCTCAATCTTGCCACTGTTGCCATTAACAAGAATTGCCACATCAGCGAAATCTTATAGATTATCCGGGCAAATCTCATCAGGCTGCATTTGCCCTATATCAAGCGCATTAAACTTAATTATGCGCTTAATCGATATGAGAAAAACAAGAGGAACTAAGAAGCATCAAAGCGGAATCATGAGATCGCAGATAGTGTCTTGCAGCCATTTAAGAAAAAAACTGGTTTGCCAGTATTTTCTCTTAAATCAGCCGCTCTGTTAAAATCGTCCCTGTTCAAAGGTGACGGTACAATCTTCGATCAAATTCAGAATGGTCTGGGCAACAGATAATTTGTATCGAATGTGCGTTTATTAAATTTTTTCATCGACTCGTCAATAACTTCAAAAGCAAGGGCAACAATCGCACTTGTTTTTTTCTTTGTATTGATTTCTTTCTTCTCACTGCCAACAGATGCGATATCTCGCACCTGTTGACTACCCTTAAGTAGGTGAGTATGAATCAACTTAACGATGAAACAGCATATATCCGCCTACCTACTTAGCAGTTACTTTAAGGGGGCGGTATTGCCTCTAAAATACTCGCTCCTTGCAACATTTGAGACTTTCGGGATCTACCCGCTTCTGGGTATTCCCAAGACAATGCAAAGGGCGGAACCAAGAATGGGCAAGCTTTCCAGCCACCCTGTACCGCCACGCCGAGCATCAGGCAGTTTCCGCCCCTGTGCCCGTGCTGCTCGTAATACCGACAGTGCCGACAGCTTAAACCTACATTTACGTTGCTCACGGGATTTCTCCAACCGTTTTTGTAATAAAAATATATTAACACCTGTACATCTACCGGAATTATGTACTATTATATAATGTACAATTTAAACTCGATCGCCAGTGGGGAATGTGGAACTATCTTCTAGAGTACAATATGCCCTGTTAGCGCTCTTGGAACTGGCGAGCCACTACCCGAAGGATTCGCCCCTAACAGTAAGCGAACTTACTGCTTCTCAAGAGATACCCGAACGCTATCTAGACCAAATTCTTGCCGTGCTGCGGCGTGCAAGTATCGTCCAGAGTTTGCGAGGTGCTAAAGGCGGTTATTTGCTGGCGAAAGATCCTTGGCAAATTACTTTGCTAGAGGTGTTTTCGACACTCGAAGGATCCGGCAGTGGCCAGACCCAAAAAGTTTCGGAATCTCTAACAATAGAAAAAACTGCGGTGCTAGAAATCTGGCAGGAAGCTCAACAGGCATCTTGGGCTGTTTTGGGGAAATACACATTACAAGATTTGTGCGAACAGCGGGATGTTTGCAAACAAGCACATCCCATGTACTACATTTAAGGGGAGAGAAATTAAGCCATGAGAATTGCTAAGGATGTTACAGGAATAATTGGCAGAACTCCTTTAGTTCAGCTCAATAAAATTCCCCAAGCCGAAGGAGTAGTTGCTCAAATTGTGGCAAAATTGGAAGGGATGAATCCGGCTGCTTCGGTGAAAGATCGGATTGCGGCCAGCATGATTCAGGCGGCAGAAGATGCGGGGTTAATTCAACCGGGGAAAACTATTTTAGTTGAACCGACTTCAGGCAATACTGGAATTGCTTTGGCAATGATCGCGGCGGCGAAAGGGTACAGTCTGATTTTAACGATGCCGGATACGATGAGTACGGAACGCCGATCGATGTTAAAAGCTTACGGAGCTCAGTTGGAACTAACTCCGGGACATGAAGGGATGTTAAGCGCGATCGCCCGTGCGGAAGAAATTGTAGAAGAAACCCCTGATGCTTTCATGCTGCAACAGTTTCGCAACCCCGCTAATCCAAAAATTCACCGGGCAACCACAGCCGAGGAAATTTGGGAAGATACAGACGGTAAAGTAGATTTTTTAGTGGCTGGAGTTGGCACTGGCGGTACGATTACTGGAGTTGCTGAGGTAATTAAACAGCGGAAACCGAGTTTTAGGGCGATCGCAGTTGAACCAGCCACCAGCCCCGTGCTTTCGGGAGGTAAATCTGGTGCTCACAAAATTCAAGGGATTGGCGCAGGATTCATCCCGGAAGTGTTGAAAACAGAGTTAATTGATGAGGTGATTGCAGTTAGCGACGCAGATGCGATCGCCTACAGTCGCCGACTTGCCAGAGAAGAAGGATTGTTGTCAGGAATCTCAGCAGGCGCGGCTTTGTGTGCCGCAATTCAAGTCGGCAAGCGTCCCGAAAATGCTGGAAAATTGATAGTTTTTGTGCAGCCTTCTTATGGCGAACGCTACCTCAGTACAGCCTTGTTCAAAGATTTAGAATTGCCGACGATCCGCGAACTCGAATCATTAGTCAGCAATTATTAAATTGTAGTAGGGGCGAGCGTCATTACTGCGACATTGCTATCAGCTTGACCCGAAAGACCGCCAGGGAATTAATTCCCTGGCTCAAAGCGAAAGTCCTCTGAAGAGGACTAATGAGTTAATAGTCATCTTCAGAGGACTTCAGCTTTGAGGCAGGGGTTTAAACCCCTGCCGGACGGCAGCGAAAGCGCATATTTGTTGACAGCAATACTCCTGACTTTACCTACTTTTCAGACTTGATACAACTTCCAACTAGCCATCGCCAACATTCCGTAAATCACAAACTTTAGCGGGCGTTGAGGCATAATTTGGCAGAATTTAGCACCTACCAAAACTCCGGGCACTGAACCCAACCAAATCGGCAAAACTAAACTCCAGTCTACCGTTCCGAGGCTGAGGTGTCCCAGAGATGTAAACATCAACAAAATTGCCGCCTGCGAAATATCTGTACCCACCAATTTAGAAGTATCCAGGCGGAAAAAAGCAATCAGCAACAGTGCAAACATCGAACCAGAAGACACGCTAGTGATTCCCACTATGCAGCCTAAAATTGCTGCCGCACTCACAGTACAAATACGGCCATAATTAGTATTTAAGTCCCATTTAGCGGGCGAAGGCAATTTAAAACTAGGGAAAAATGTTGTGACCACTAATTTGGTCAGCGATAAAGCGACAATTAGTGCGATCGCTACTCCGAGAAAGCGCAGCAATATCCTGTCTAAGTCTTGACTTCCGCTAGATTTAATGCAGTGTAAAATCCACACGCCAGTCAGCGAACCGGGCACGCTGCCCAAAGCCAGCCATTTAACTATTTGCAAGTCGATGGTCTTTTGCTGCCAGTGTTTGAAGCCGCCAACAACTTTCATCAGTGTAGCCGCTACGACATCAGAACTAATAGCAATTGATGCGGGAATTTGGAAAACCAAAATTAACATTGGGGTGATGAGCGACGCTCCGCCAACTCCGGTCAAACCAACAATAATGCCAACGAAAAAGCTGAGAAAGGATAGTAATAAGTAGTTCACTGTTATGCCCAAAAACTGTGTATTTAAGCGCTGCCAACCAACAAATAGATAACTTGGGCGGCTACAACAACACAGCTACACAGGCTAAATATCACTTGCATTTCAATATGCGTTGCCAGGAATTTTGCTTTTCCACGCTTGACATTTACCGCGTCTAAGCTACAAGAATCTTGGTAAAAGTAAGTAAATGCAACTCAACCAAACTACAAAAATTGTAGTGTAAAAGCTCCCTGATTTTCTTAAATGTACCTGTGTAACTGATTAAAAACCCATCGATTCATTTATGGGTTTATATTCTGCCTTCTACCTTGAAGTGACGATAGTCCCAGGTAAAACAGAGCTGAGGTTAACCGACTCTTTGCCGGAGAAGAAATCGGGAGTATCGAGAACATTAAAATGAATCAATGCCACAATGACAAGAGTGAAGGCGGTTGAGGAAACTAAACCCGTCAATAACTCTTTTTTGAGGTTTTTTTCCTTGGGTTTGTCGGTAAAAACATCTAAAGTTCCTAGCTGAATCAACAGAATTCCCACAATATTGGAAAGCCAGTAGCCGACAATTGTGCAAGGAAACAGTAAATCTGGGGAAAGCCAACTAAAGATATACCCAAAGGCGTAGGCAATTGGCAGATTGAAAAATATGTCGTTCCACCAACACAGCGGTGATAGCAAATATCCAATTCCCAGAAGTAACCCGCCTCTGATTTTTTTAAACCAGACTTCCTTAAAGCCCTTAGCTTGTGGCAACTGTTGGGTGAGTTGTCCTGCAAGCTGGTACTCTTGACTGACTTTTTTAGCGTTTTCCACGTTAATAGCTCATAACTCGATCGACTTACCGTAGTTTAGCACCAAAGCTGAGTTATGTCTAGTAAGTCAATCGACTTACCGTATTTTATTCTCTATCGGCTCAATGTACTTTGTTTGCGGTACAAGAATATCGATGAGGGAGAGGTTTTTGAGAATGCTGGCTGGTGCGAGTTTAGGCGCCGATCGAGAAATTGAAAGTTTCAGGCAAATGCTTGACAGTTTGCCAAAGATATGCAGTATCGATGCCCCAGTAAAATTGCAGGTAAACGAGCAAAAGCCCGATCGCGACTGTCACGCCCAGCAATTTAGGGACTATTTTCGCGACAGTCTCCAGCACTGCGAATGCTGCCCAGATAGCAGCACCTAAGATGAGAATGGAAGCGATCGTGGCAACTGTATCGCTGTTCATGGTTAACTCCTGTTGGCAATCAATCGGGTATTACAAAACTACTTGGGCTCAGTGCAACTGCCAAAATCGAATAAATTACTCCAATCCCCAATAAGCCCACAGCAAAACTGAAAAATAAAACCATCGCGTCTGGGGGATTGTAGGTATCGTGGTCAATTTGGTGGCGAACGGTGAAGTAATGCTTAGTTGAGATTAAGACTGTCGCCCAACCTATTAGAGAGAAAATTAAACCCAACTTCCACCCCATCGCCTGACGGTAATGTACGGGCATTTGCACGACGCGAAGTCGGATGATGACGACGCCAAACCCCATGAGTGCGATCGCGGCCCGCATCCATGCTAAGAAGGTGCGCTCATTTGCCGATCGATCGATCGCCCGCGACAGATTTTGCTGCTTTGGTTTCTCATCATCTACTTGCATCGGTTGGAACGATAATTGCACGCGATCTAACTCTTTAATATTCATATTAAACCGTCACCATTATTCAGGTGCCATCAAACCAAATGAGCTAGAAGGAACGGTGAACATATAATAAATTACCCCAGCCCCTAGGATTGCGATCGCGAGGCTAAAAAGAATAACCCAGCGATCCGTAGGTTCATAAGTATCGTAATCGATATCGTGACGGACGCCAAAGTAGTGCTTAGTTGAAAATAACACTGTCAGCAAACCCACTGCTGAAAAAAGCAAACCTAACTTCCATCCATTGCCAGGAGTTGGGAGTAGAGGGGGATGAAAGGTGCGAAGGCGCACGATAACTACGCCAAAACCCATCAGCGATATTGCTGTCCGCATCCATGCTAAATAAGTGCGCTCGTTTGCCAAGTGATCCCGAACCCGCGACGGATTGGGTCGCTTAGTCTTTTCTGTATTTACTTTCGTGGATTTCCAATTTAATAGCATAGATTAACCTTTTAATTTTAATGGGAAATAAGAAGGTAAACTGATATATTTTCGATTGGATGATTATCCGCCGGGAGAACTCCCGGCGGGATTTTGCGTTGCACCGATCTTTACACCGCCGATCGCATTACAACTTCACCAAACCTAATCATTTTCCTCAGTAGGTGCGTTGGGAACTTGCGTATCTATATACGCTTGAGTCACATCAGGAACAAACCAATTAGCATCGCCAGGTTGGAAAACTTTAGCAGTAGGAACGTTGAATTCTACAGCCCCCGTATCGGGATTAGCTCTGGCTACAACTTGAGTTCCGTCAACTATCTTAACAGCTAGACCGCCCGTCAATTCTTCTGAAGGTTGATCGGTCGTTCTTAAATCGGTTGCTTTGATATCGCTGGGTAGATAAATTCCATCGCAATCCCATTTATGTTCAGTTGTTTGGCCATCAGCTAGAAAATAAAGGCCATTCTCGTAAGTAGAAGAAGCGGCTTTTTTGCCTTTCGGGCCGTAGACAGCCAGGGTTTTTCCTGTCTCGTTACGGCACTGACCCCAAGGTTTTCCCGTTTCTAAAGTGTATTTTTGAAACTCCAATTGAGCGATTTTTTGTTGAAGTTGCTCAGGGGTATAATTCTGGGCGGTATCGGGTGCGTCTTTCCCTGCCTTGAGAGTGTTTAGAGCTTGAGTCACCTCTATGTAATCGGGATTGCTCGCATATTTCGGCGTTTTTGGAGCGTCGGCCCAGGATGGGGGAACGAATACTAAATTAGCGGCCATTACCAAGAGCACTAAAACAAATTTGAAGATTTTCACAATTTTTCTCCTTTTCTCGATTGTCAGGTTTTTTCCCACTTTCTGTTTGCTTGCTATTTTAAGACTTAGGCAAAAACGATATCTCTTTAACTGGTTTGCCTGAGAAACCAAATTTTGCAGAAGCGAAAAATCTGTTTTTTTAGCATTATACCTATTGTCAAAGTCGCTCTGCGGGGGGTAGTGGCGAAGGGATTGGGGGAGCTTTTAGGGATTAATCCTCAAGTTTTTAGCTCGGTTTGATTCACCACTACAGGATTTCTTGAGACAAGAGGTATATTGTTGCCTAAGTCTGGCAATTGGCTAGCTCAAAAGATGGTTTCAAGTTTCGTGACTACTTGAGGCTAAATTAGTTTGAAGCTGGTTTTAGCTTGGTCACTCACTTCATTATTAACTTAGCATATTTGTTGATAAACTTCAAGCAATTTAGCGCCTTTTTTAAGGAAACATTTGTTAAGGAAAAAGTGATGAGTTCGGACTTAAAACTTATGGCAAATTATCTACCTAGAGAGGGATGGAAGTAGCAGAACATTGCATAGTCATTAGTTAGATTTAAAATGGCGGGAGCAGCCGATAACTACCACTTTCAATCAGGATGAATATTCCCAAACCAATCAAGACAAAAGGGACAGCAGCCTTGGTATAGCGAGTCAAAATATGGGCGATCGCCCTTTGGCGAGTTAATCGGTAAGCGGCATAAGACCAAACACCTACCATCACCGAGAAAACCGCTAAAATCACCACCAAGCTCGGCAAATCGCTGCTAGCAAACAGCGGCAAATAAATGCCGATGTTGTCACCCCCGTTGGCCACTGTTACCGCAGCCACATTCAAAGTTTGGGGGTTGAAAAGAGTGGCGAGTTTTGACACAGCAGATGAGTTAGATTGACGGTTAAATTCGCCCGATACTGCTTGTACGTCATTTTCCTCATTTTCTCTCTTGACTAAGTGACTGATGCCGATCGCGATCGGAACCAAACCCAGCAAGCCAATCCAAGCTTTCGGAACAATTAAACCGCCAAAAAAACCGGGCAAACTAGCAGCGATGAGTGCTGCAAATCCGAGGTACTTACCGACAAAGATATGCCGGGGGCGGAAAGTATCATTTACCTGGGCGAAAAACAGCATCGAAAGCACCATATCGTCGATATTGGTTGCGGCAAAAGATGTAATCCCGGCAATAATCGCTGCTGCAATCCAATTCATGTGCTGTCCCTGCAATTTTTCTAAACCTCTGTTTCGCTGGCGTTACTTCTGCTCATACTTATCAAACAGAAACCGCAACCAACTAAAGATATTATACTTAAAGTTGGGCTTGCAAGAGTGCCGCTTTTCACCAGAATTGCCATTCCCAATCCGATTAAAACAAAAGGCACAAGCTGATTGCCATAGCGAGTCAAATTATCCGCGATCGCCCGCATCTGAATTAACCGATAAGCCGCGTAGCACCAAACGCCCACCATCCCGAAGAATACAGTGAGAACCACCGCCAAACTTTCTAAAGTATTGCTAGCAAAAAGTGGCACATATATCCCGATATTGTCGCCCCCATTTGCCACCGTCACCGCTGCTACGCTGTAAGTTTGAGGAGACAGAAAACTGCTAAAAAAAGAGTTCTCAGATTGCTCTAATTCTGCCTCAGCTTCCGAATCGTCAGTTTCTGGATTCAGCAAGCGGCTAAGCCCGATCGCAATTGGCAGCAAACCCAGCATTCCGATCCAATCTGGGGGAAAGATTAAGCTGCCAAAAAAGCCGGGAAGGCTAGCCAAAACCAGTGCACTAAAGCCCAGAAACTGACCGAAGACGATATGCCTGTGCCGAAATACTGCATTCACCTGCGAGAAAAACAGCAGCAGAATCAGAATATCGTCAAGATTCGTAGCTGTAAAAGCTGTCATACCCGTAGAAATTGCTGTTAGTAATTCATTCATTTCTGTGTCTCCTTAATTTCAGCGGTATTTGCGGTTGCTTCCGCGATCCGGCAGGAGTTAAAACCCCCGCCTCAAAGTTCAACTCCTCTCAAGAGGACTGAAGAAATTATTAGTCCTCTTCAGAGGACTTTTGCTATTAGCCAGGGAATTAATTCCCTGGCGGTCTTTGCGGATAAATTAACATCTATAAACACCGCCTTGCAACTAATCAAACCTGTTGTTGTCGATCGATACTGCTTTGAATCGAACACCACCGTAAATTGTATTATCTTCCTCGAATTTGGCATGAATTGCGTCAATACCATGCTCCATCGAACGCACAAGTCCAGGATAGCGCCGACGCTGCCAGAAAAACCACCCGCAAGTAGCCATCAAGTACATCAAGAACAAGTAAGGAAACGCATCGTAAGGAGCTTCAGGAACTGGGAACATAGTGCTGCCTGGAATGCCCACACTTCCCGCAATCGGAATCATCATAAATGCGATCGCCGCAACCGAAAACGCTACATCTCGCACGCGCAATTTACCAATTTTGTGCAGGTAAACCGGAGCCGCGATCGAAATCAAGATGTATACCGTTAAAAATCCGTAGCTGCAAATTGCCCCCAAATAACCCATACAATCGAACAGTTTGATGTTAAACATAGACATCACAGCAGGCACTAGAAATGTCATGAATGTACACATCGTTACTGCAACGTGGGGAGTTTTATTAGATGAATGCGCTACACCTAATGAAGAGTGAAACAAACCGTGGCGTGCCATCATAAAAAACACTCTCGCCGCCGGATTGATGCTGCCGAGCACGCAAGCAAAAAAGCTAAATAAAGCGCCGAAAGCCACTAACTCTCCCAGCCAGCCCATGCCGACTTGTTGCGCTAGAAAAGTCAGAGGTTCTTCACTATTCGTAATAGAAACTCTCGTACCGCTAAAACCCAAAACCTCAATATAGGTCATCAAAATGAAGAATAAGCCTGCCATCACAGCGCTGCCCATAACAGCCCTGGGGATATTTTTTAATGGTTTTTTCGCTTCGTCGCCCAGAGATGTAGCACTTTCAAAACCAGAGAAACCAAACATTACTAAGACAAGTCCCGTCGCTATATTGCCGGGAGTTACGCCTTCCAAAGTTAATTGGGACATATCCAGGGCAAAACCTTTGTGCGCCCAGATGATGATTCCCAAGATAAAAATCGCCGCCACTGATGCCCCCTCTAGCCACAGCATCGCCATAGCTGAGAGTTGGATATCTTTATAACCTGCATACCAAGCAACGCCCGCCCCGATCGCTAACAGCGTAATCGGTGACGGATGGATGCCTAAATGACCGATGAAAGTACCCGTAAAGTTGGCAAAACCGCACAAAACGGCCATCGCAGTAAATAGATAAGCGAGTACCAAACTCCAGCCGCAGATTACGCCGGCAGTCGGGCCAAGTCCTTTAACAATATAAGAATAAAGAGAACCAGCAGAAGCCGATCGACTCGCAAATTGGTTGATATTTATGCTGACAAATACTAGGCCTATCAAGCCGATGAGAAAGCTCAGCCAAGCCCCGTTTCCTGAGAGGGCCACGATCAAGCCGAGGTTGGACGCTGGTATTGTGGTAGGTGCTATGACAGCAAAGGATTGAGCTAAAACTTCTCCAAAGGAAAGGCAGTTTGGCTTTAAGCCGTGGGCACTCCGATTTATTTGCGTTGTCGCGCTCATGCAGAATCTCCATTATTTGTCAAGCGATCGCGATCGCGATCGGCTTTAACTTGTTGTTTCTGCCTTGGCACTGGGCCCATTGCCAAAGACTTAACTTTACTTTAAGTAGTCTGCTAGATAAAATCAAATGTTGTTTTTTATTGAATTAATAAATAAAAGTGATGAAGTGCTGTCTACGGAAAAACCTTTGGTATACAAAACACATCAACTTTTCCTAGAGGCGGCTGCAAACTGCGATCGCGCCCTTCAAGAAATGGATGAAGCTCGTCCCCTGACTGATGAAGAACACGAAGCAGCCGGGTGGATTTTCGATCGATCGACCAATTAATGCCGAAGGTTCCCCGCTGTGGGGGAGCCTCCAACTCTATTAACTCCACCTTTAACGCAGGCGGCCATTTTGAAACATCAGGAACGCATTACAATGGTATCCCCTTCCCTTCAAAGTCTAGTTACTTCCTTGCTCTGTGACCTGCCAACTGACCTCACAGAGGCAATCTGAGCCGCCACTCCTACTGCTGAAGCGCCAGTAATGGCAGAGGCGATCGCTCCACACAGACTTCCTGGCTCAGTCGTGAAACTCAGGGCAGTAATATTTAGGAGCCAGAGCGTTAAGGGCATCAACTTCAGCATTGCCTTGAGGTTGCAGCAAGTCGATCGACATTCCCCCACTTAGTGCATTACATATCCCGCGCGCACGTTCGATAGCAGCTTGGGGATTTCGTTGAAGGCGAGACACAGCATCGGATGAGGATGACTTGAGCCGTTTGCTCAACGATTGTTGGTAATTATTAATAAAAGCCTGATCATTTGGCCCTAAAGCGAGCGGGCGACCACTGCTACTACGTCCACAAAGCTTACCTAAGTCGATCGTTTGACCATCACTTTTCTGTATATAGCAAACGTAATCAACAGGTGTTTGAGCGACTGAACTACTAGATTGATATAGGTCAACGCCAAAGGCGATCGACATCATTACCAAAGAATAAAACACTCGTTTCGACTGACTGGCATATTGCACTACTCTTCAAACTCCCATCCTTTTCTTTCTAATCTTATAGAGAACCCATACCGGATGTAGTCACAATCCGGCGTGATTCGCCATATTCTGCATAGTGCGAACATTAAGCGTTTTACACGCAAATAAATGCCCGCACTACAAGACAATAATGTTATGCTCCTCGTTGAGACTTCCAAGGGCCCCAAATGGCAAACGTGATGCCTGGGGTTTGGATATTAACGAACATAGTGTTACCATCCGGCGAGAAGCAGGCTCCGGCAAATTCCCGATCGTTGATCGCATTTTTTGCCAGACGATACAGTTCCCCTTTGGGAGTTACGCCCACCACGAACTGCTCATCATCGCCATCTTCGCAAATGATCAGATCACCATGAGGTGCCACAACAATGTTGTCAGGGCCATCGAGTTCGTCAGCCGATTTAGCCTCAACAAAAAGTTCGATCGCATCTTGATCGGGAAGATACCGCCAAACCTGACCAAATCCGTTGGCTCTGCCACTGGCGTCAACAGACCCACCGTCCGAACAACAGAAGTAAACTTCACGATTGCCGTACCAGATGCCTTCCCCACGAGTAAACTGGGCAGCACCTTTACCGAAACCTTCAACCCGTACCGTATCTGTAGCAGGGTCAGGATTGTCAATTGTCACCCATTCCACCGGCATCGGTTGGCCCTTGGGAAACCCTGCAAAAGTTTTTGCTTGAGGCATATTCTTAATCTTCAGCGCTTGGAGAGTACCCCCAGCGCTTAAATTGTTCCGTTGAGATGGGATAAAGCGATAGAAAAGGCCATCTCCTCGGTCTTCAGTCTCGTACAAAATTCCGGTTTTGGGGTCGATCGCCACCGCTTCATGGTTAAACCGTCCCATCGCAACTAAAGGTACGGGATTCACAGGAACCGTTGCCAGAGCCGGAACTTCAAAGTTGTAGCCGTGAGATTTCGAGACATTTGTCGCATTGCCCGGTCTATTCGTCGCCGGAGTCGAGGTATTCTCCTCGGAAGTAATCCAAGAACCCCAGGGAGTCGGGCCGCCCGCACAATTTCGATAGGTGCCGCTAAGCGAAGCGTAGTGCTTGATGAGCTGACGATCGGGTCCAACCTGTAGTGTGGTTGTCCCTCCTTTGCAAAGAGGATCGTAAGGATTTGGGCCCACAACTTGTGTTGAAGAATTCGGACTCAGTTCGTGATTGCGAACCAAAATCACCGTGTTTTGGGGACCTGGGAAAGCCGCCATGCCATCGTGACCACCAGGCACAGGGGAACCGTCGCTCATCATTTCGCCCGTTCGTGAAAAAGCCTGATACTGAAATCCCCGAGGTAAATCTAACAATCCATTCGGATCGGCTACGAGAGGGCCATACCCTCCCCCAAATACTGATTGACCATTGGCCTTTCTGGCATAAAGCGCTTCTAAAGGAGACATCATCAAAGTGCCAGCAGCGCTCGCTCCTGCCAAGGTAAAAAACTTTCGTCGTGATAGTTGCATCAGCTTTTCCGGTGAATTAAACAAAGCATACTAAACCTGCATCAAGACCAAGATAAGGTTTGTTTAACTTCTGATTAAAGTTGTTTCATAGTTGTTCAAAGTCAATCTCAACAGCTCGTAATTGCTCAGCTAATCTGGTTGTTTGTTGGTCTGTCTGTTCGCCCGTTGACGTTTCTATTCAGTACGGATTTGGAAGATGAGCCGCACCTTGATCAACTTTCTACAAAGACGTTTTTCTCAAACCTATGTCTATTTACTTGTCCAGTTTAAAGGACAATCTAGTAACATTTGTAATACTTAAATAATTCAATTTATTTATTAATATTACCCTTTACACAATGGGTTTAACAGATTCTATTTTTCCATATATAGCAGGTTAATAGCAGTTTAAAATTATACGATTACAACAGTTTCTATTTCTTCAATATCTACGCATATAATAGCCGTTTAAAATTCTACGCCCACAACTGTGGTGACTTGGAGGGTTGCTACAACAAAACTGGCACAATGAGATAGCGGTTTGCAATGGGATGCACTACACTCCTAACGAGGAACTTTTTCTTGGCGGCATTCTAATCCTGTACCTTATCCAACTGAGAACGGCTATATAAGAAAAGTTTAAAGGACGGTTGCAGACCGTTCTTTTTAGGATTTTCAACCTGTACCAGAGACTCGATCGAAATGTTCAGGTCAAAGCTTAGCCGCCAGAGATTTTAATCTCAAAAAATAACTGTATTTAGTAAAAGGGTACTCAGCATGGCCGGAATGACGCTTGACCAACTGCGAGTTTTTCTAGCTGTCGCGGAACATCTGCACTTCAGCCGCGCAGCGGAGGAACTTTACATCACCCAACCCGCTGTCAGCGCTACAATCCAAAGCTTAGAGGCGCAATACGGAGTAAAACTATTTCACCGCATCGGCCGCCGCATCGAAATCACAGATGCTGGGAAGTTGCTGCAAGTTGAAACTCAGAAAATTCTCGACCAAGTTGCTTTGACTGAGAGAGGTTTGCGGGAGTTGAACGATTTGCAGCGAGGCGATTTAAACTTGGGTTGCAGTCTGACCATTGGCAATTATTGGTTGCCTGATAAACTTAGCAAGTTCAAACAAAAATATCCTGGTATTTGCGTGAATTGTACTCTGGCAAATGCCGAAGAAATTTGTGCGGGGACGGCGACGGGAACATTTGATTTGGGTTTAGTGACGGGAGACATCAAAGCTTCGCTTAAGAGCACTCTGGAGGAAGAAGTTGTAGGCAGCGAACGCTTGCTGATTGTAGTTGGCAAATCTCACCCTTGGTTTGAACGTGCAGATGTGAGTTTAGCGGAAATTGCGAAAACGGATTGGGTGATGCGAGAAGCTGGTTCTGGAGTTCAGCAAATGTTGGAACAAGCTTTGCAAAGTTGGGGCATTAATCCCCAGGAATTGAATGTAACTTTAGTTTTGAATAGCAGTGAAATGGTAAAAGCAGTGGTGGAAAGCGGCACAGGTGCAGCGGCTATTCCTGAATTGATGGTAAAAAAAGAATTGCAGCTATCTACACTGCGAGCGATTAAAATTATAGATAGCCAACCAAGTTCTAATGTATGTTTTGAAATAATTAAACCAGTTTTAAAACTGAAGCACCGACAGCGTTTTCAAACTGGAATTACTAAAGCTTTTGAACAGATATTAACTTAAGGTGCGGGTAATTGCTAATGCAGGACTTACGCACCCATACTCAAAAAACCAGTTTTTTTACCGACATAAAAAGCTACACGCCGTGTATTTTCGTAAAAAACCCGGTTTCTCCCCACCTGTGCGTCCAGGATTATAATTATCTCTCAACCAATTTCCTCAAGTCCAATAAATTTTTACCCCCATCACCAACAATCAGCGGCAATTTCCCATCCCATTTTTCTATAGCCTGCCTTTCCAAAAGTTCGGGAGTCAAATTGTCCCGCAGCAACCTTTGCACTTCGGCTTCTCCCTTGGCTAAATTCACCTTAGCCTCGGCCTGTTTTACTGCCTTCAGCGCTAAAAACTCCCCTGTTTTTACCTCCTGTTCGGCAATTTGTTTCGCCTCCACCGCCTCGCTAAACCGCTCAGAAAAGTGAACGTGTACTAAAGAAATATCGTCAACGGCAATGTGATATGTAACCAGCCTCAAGGTCAAAGAATCATCAACTGCGGCTTTAACTTCTCCCCGTTTAGTAATAATTTCTTCAGCCGTGTATTTTGCCATAACTGCTTTTAATACTTCTTCAACAGCCGGATCTATAATGCGAGCAATGACTTCTTTCTCGTCACCTATTTGTTGAAAAATAGCATTTGCTTCTTCTGGGATAATATGCCAGTTCAGCGCTACATCCGTGAACACATCTTGCAGATCTTTGGAGGAAGATTCAGCGGAAATTTCCTGTTTTTGTACCCTGACGCTCAACTTTTTTACAGTATTAACTGTGGGGACTATTACATGAATCCCTTCTCCGAGTACCTGTTCTTGCACTTTACCAAACTGCATCAGCACGCCCCGTTCTCCAGCGTTGACTATAATAAAAAATTTGGACAAAATAGCTAGAAACACTATCAGTATAGCTATTTGAACAGCTAGGTAAAAATCCTTATTTTTTTTATTACTTGATTTGAGTGAGTCAACGTTACTGCTGGATTCTAAAACCATATTTTACCCCGATCGCACTTAATTTTCTGCTCAATATTGACTTAACAAATCTTCTATTTTCCTGCCATTAACAACTGTTCAAAATCCGCTGCACCCAAAGGAGGGCTAAACAAATAGCCTTGCATTATATCGCACTTATAGCGCCAGAGAAAATCTTTTTCTGCTTCCGTCTCAACTCCTTCGGCAATTACCTCAAGACAGAGACTGTGCGCCATGTCAATAATAGCTTTCACAATCGCTGCATTTGTGCAACCATCGGTGATATTGCTGATAAAACAGCGGTCTATTTTTAAAGTATCGAAAGGGTATTGCGTCAGATAGCTTAAAGAAGAATACCCAGTTCCGAAATCGTCAAGAGATATACAAACTCCCAAATTTTTCAAATGTTGCAAAGTCGCGATCGCACTTTCGGCATCTTCTACCATCAAACTTTCGGTCAGCTCTAATTCCAAACTGCTCGCTTCCAAACCAGTTTCTGCTAAAATTTGGGCAACTCTGCTGCTGAGATCCGGTTGGTGAAATTGGCGTGGCGACAGATTTACCGCTACCCGCAGCCCCGAAAAACCAGCATTTTGCCAAACTTGCATTTGCTTGCAAGCCGTCTGCAAAACCCACTCCCCTAACTCTACAATGAAGCCAGTTTCTTCGGCATGGGGAATAAATTCTGCGGGTGAAATCAGCCCTTTTTCTGGATGTACCCAGCGCACTAAAGCTTCTGCGCTCATAATCTTACCTGTCTGGACATTGACTTGCGGCTGATAGTAAACTTGGAATTCTTCTCCTTCCAGTGCGTCGCGCAAACTTGTTTTTATCTGCTCTAATTTGTCGGTGGCATCTTGGTTCAATTCGCTAGTTGGCGATCGCAAAGTATTGTACTGTTCGGCGACAGCTTCTTGTTTTTTCAAGCGGCTCGATATCGCGCCTACAAGTTCAGCTTTACTAAAAGGTTTAGTCAGGTAATCATCTGCTCCCAATTCCATACCTTGCCGCATTTCAGAGCGATCGGCTTTACCTGTGAGAAAAACAAAAGGTACTGTAGCAGTAACAGGATTAGATCGCAAGGCCACCAGCACCCCATACCCGTCAAGTTCTGGCATCATCACGTCGCAAATAATCACGTCGGGAAGATTTGACACCGCCGCATATAAACCTTTTGCTCCATTTTCTGCACCCGTCACGTCGAAACCTTCAGCTTTGAGGAGTTTGAGAATATTCTCGCGAATTACTTGCTCGTCCTCAATCACTAGAATCTTTTTCATACGTCATTCCCTGAAAGCGGTATAATTGATAGGCGTTTCTGAACGCGATAAGCGTCCCAATAACTGAGAACGCACAGATCGATGGGCCCAACAGCCGAATATTTTCCGACACAAATAGCAAACACCTGAAAAACGCTAATTTTTCAAGCACAACTAGATTAATGTTTCTCTGCTTAGTCAGTGCCGTCCGTATTATTACGAGGTTAATTAATAATCTCTCAACTAATTCTAGGCGATCGACAGTTAGCAGCGCCTTAAATAACTGCTAAACTAATTGTGCCGCCTGAACGATTGTCTGCAAACAATCTCAGCCTATTTATACCAGTTGCCAAAAAGAATGCAACTGCAAGCAAGTTCAAAACCCTTGCGGAGTCAGTCTTTCCCCATTATTCAATGTAAAATCTAAACTTTTAAATCTCAAATGGTATTACCTAGTGGATTCCCTGAGCCCGCACAGATTGGGGTCATAGAAGTTAAGCAATATCCTCACTACCGCGCTGTCACCTACACCCACGCGGGCGATTTGCGACAAGCAACTGGCATCGCCTTCAATCCCTTATTTCAACACATCAGCAACAACCAAATTGCGATGACAACGCCAGTAGAAGCGCGCTACACGGAAACTTCCGGGCAAATCGATGCGGTTCCCCAAGCTGAAGTTTCGTTCCTTTATCCTGAACCAAATATCGCCCCCAGCAGCGTTAACTCCGCTGTAGAAATCACGGATACTTCGCCGATGACGGTTGTCAGCATTGGCGTGGGCGGGGCCTACACTTGGGAAAGCTACGAAAATAACCTCCAGAAACTCAAAGATTGGCTTCAAGAACATCCCGAATACGAAATAGTCGGGCCACCGCGCCGCTTTTTTTACAATTCCCCGATGACGCCGGAAGCAACTAAAATCAGCGAGGTACAAATTCCCATCAAGTCCCGCTGACGTGAACAACTAATTCGCGAATGTGACCCCGCTGGCGGTGTTCCCACAGGTAAATTCCCTGCCAAGTTCCTAACAGCAACCTGCCGCGATCGATCGGGATTTGTTCAGAAGTATGAGTCAGCGCAGTGCGAATGTGCGCCGGCATATCGTCTGGGCCTTCCGCATCGTGAATGTAGCGATCGTCCTCCGGTACCAGTTTAGCCAAAAAGTTAGCCAAATCCTTAAGTACATCCGGGTCAGCATTTTCTTGAATCACCAAACTAGCAGAAGTGTGGCGCAAAAATAAGCTACAAAGTCCCGTTTTAATACCTGAATTCGCCACCACATCTTCTATTTTAGGAGTGATTTTGGACAGAGATTTCCCGGTAGTTTGAATCTTGAGTATCTGTTGATAGTGATTCATTCGATTCTAGATTGTAGATTGTAGATTTTAGATTTTGGATGAGACTGATGCAAAACTCTTCGGTTCGGGGAGGTAGACTTTGTTTGTGTAAGATCGATTTCTAATCGCACTTATGAAAAATAGTCTACAACAGCTTGGGCGAGATCCTCCGTACCATTTTTATCCAATTTCTCCGACAAACGCGGCGGATGCAGCGGTTGTCGCAAAAACTCCCAATCCCCCTCAAAAAACTCCGTCGCCGTCAAGATTTGATGTTCCGCATAATTTTGAATCCCTTCCAGCAACACCGCAGCTTCTGCAAAACCTTCTCTCATTATAGAAACAACAGGTATTTCCAAGCGCAAAGCTTCCGAAAAAGTGCTGTATCCCGGTTTAGAAACTAAGCGCCCGCAGACAGGCATAATATCGACCGGACGCGGTAAAATCGGGAAAGATTGTGTAAACTCTTGATTTTTGACATAAATCAAATTCGGCAAATCGGGAGCTCCCGCATCAAAAGTAATAAATTGCCAGTCACTAAATTGCTGTAAATTTTGATAAGGAATTTCCTCTAAACCCAATCCGCCGAAAGTCAGCAATACAGTTTTTTCCAACGGTGTTTCGATGCCGAATACTTCCCGAATTTTTTCGTTACTATAGCGAGGATTGCCACCAGTCAAGCCCACATCTTGAATATTTGGGAAAGCTGCCATCGGTTCGTGCAAAGGAAGACGAAAAAGCCGATCGCACATTCCGAAACACTCACCAATCCAATCTGCCATTTCTACAAATTCCCCGCCCCAATCTCGATAGATAAAATCCCACCCAAAATTGCTCATCATCCAGCAAGGAACCCCAGCCGCTGCCGCCATTCGCGTTGCCAAAGGAGGAATATCTGCCAGCACCAAACCCACCCGATTTTGCTTGATAAAATTAACTTCGCTGGCAATTAGGGAATTTTGCTTTTTCCGAATTTCCCGCAATTTTTCCAGCGTCGCGTCTTTATCCATATTCAAACTGTCAGCTTGCACCACACCCACATCAAAAGCACGGGGACGGTGGATAAAGTCGCCGCTAATGTAAGATTCTAGGAGCCAGCGAGGTGCTGTTGTTGTGATAATTAGTAAAATATCTGGATTTAATTCTTGAATTTTTGCAGCTACGGACGCAACTCGGACAGCGTGACCGAATCCGTGATTCGTGATGGCAATATATAATGTTGGTCGAGACATTGATAATAGGGAATTGGGTATCGGGCATCGGGCATTGGAGGTAGAGACTGGAAGGCAACAATGCCAAGCTTCAAGCGACGCACCACCAACAATGACACAATTAATAACTAATGACTAATGACTAAGCGGTTGTGTATTTAACTTGTATATTCCTGGCTTTGCTCTGAGCAACTGCCCAGAAGAGTTTTATTATTATTGACTATAATAAAATTATTTTTTAATAATGAACGCCACTCCTCTCTTTATGAATAAATTAAAACTAAAAATTTTCCTCCTCATAACTTAATTATAATTGTACAGGGCTCGAATATGCAAGAACTCATCAATCGGACGCGCCCTCAGACCAAACAGGCAATTGATTAATCTTGTCCAGGGTTATATCTACATACTTTTTACCATCCGCTGCTAGATTTTCCCCAAAATATCCCTCATCGCCGTCGTGCTTGTGAGGGCCACTCAAAGCTGCGGCATAGCGGCCTTGCAAACGAGCTTGGTTGAAAGGAGAAGTCGCGTACCAGTACCAGCGACTGGGAAAAACTATGCCGCCGATATCCTCAACTGAATCGCGAGTGCCGCGAAAGTGGAAAATGCGATCGGCTTCTGCAAAACCATTTTCTCCCGAAAAGACGCCCCCAACCGAAACAACCGTAATTTCTGCCTTCAGCCATTCTTTAAGATAGCGAGTAGCACCTAAAGCAACTTGTGCGCCGCCGCTAGTGCCAATTAAAATAACTTTCACAGGTTGTTGAGAATTAACTGAAATGGGAGATTTAGCATTCATGCGATCGATAATTGCATTAGCTATTCCCTGATTGTATGCAAAGCCGTAGCGATAATCTAGAGAAATTGCAAACCTCCAGAGATTGCGAATTTTAATGAATATATTCCCCGCAATCGGCCCTTTTTTTGCCTGTTCTGCAAACCGCCAAAAAGGAGCTAGCCAGCGCTCTCCTCCTAAACTTTTGTTAGAAACTGAGTAAGGAAAAACATCGCCCACTGCTACGCACTGCGGGTGACTTTTAACTAAACGCTTGAGAAACAACTCTTCGCCCGGGGTTAATTCATCCCCCGAAAAATCGCCAACTCCCGATAAAAAGATGATATAACAATTGAGTGGCGAAGACTTGCGGGCTTCTAGATTGCCGTTGTTCTGTGGCAATATCTCCGGCGGATTTTTCTTGATACCAAAAGTTTCGGCACTTTGATTCAGCCACCATATAACAGTTCCCACCGGCGAAAGAATGCCCCAAATTATCAGGATTACACCGGCGATCAGCAACAAATTTAAACTTCCCCCGCGCAGCCATGCAAGTATCCGTAAAATCAATCTTAGCATTTAATAAAATCTGGTAGAATGCCAATTAATTACTTAATTACCTAGAAATAGTTCGGTGATTCTGCTGTATTAGAGCTTATTTTGTAAAAGTTGTCAACTATCTTGAGGAGCAGGAGTTCAACGTGAAGAGAGAAGATTCAATTGCAGGTTTGGGCGCAACGCTTTGGAACGCACTTTCTTTGAACGGCAATTTTTACGAAAAAACTCCCTACACTCGCAGAACTAAGCGAATAGCTTTAACAATTGTAATTTTAGCTGCGCTGTCCCGCGTGTTGGGCAGTGCTGTCATCTTGTTAATCAACCGAACTGAGCCATCAGTCTTATTTCTAGGACTTTTGATAGAGGGTTTGGCAGTCGCGGGGGGTTATTATTTTTGGACTTTCACTATCTTTAAAATCGGGGAGTGGCTGAAACCGGGTCACGTAACTTATGAGGAGTTGCTGGTTCCGATCGGCTTTGCCTACGCCCCCCAAGTGCTGAATTTCTTAACGCTAATTCCCTTGCTGGGAGAAGGAATTGAGCGGATATTAGCTGTGTGGAGTTTGCTAGCTGTAATTGTGGCGGTTCGCCAAGGTTTGGACATTCAAACTCGCTGGGCGGTGTTAATTTGTTTGGTGGGTTGGCCCTTGATCCAAATTGCGATCGGCTTTGTGGAAGTATTTGAGCAGTTGCTGTCACGATGGCTTTAATTAATCAATACGGCAGCAGTATAGTAAACTCGCTGCCCTCTCCAGGTTCCGACTTGCAAATTAGCTTTCCTCTATGTTGTTCTACCACAATTTGATAACTGATAGACAATCCCAAACCCGTCCCCTTACCTACCTCTTTAGTAGTAAAAAACGGGTCGAATATTTTACCCCGCACCTCCGAATTCATACCCACACCATTATCAACAATGCGAATCGCTACTTGATGGCTTTCCGCGACTTCAGTCCAAATCTGAATTGTTGGAGTGTGTGTCGAGTCAACTTTACTCCCTCTTTCGCGAGACAAAGCATCAATCGCATTAGTCAGTACATTCATAAATACCTGATTAATTTCTCCCGGATAGCAGTTCACTAAAGGCAAATTGTCGTACTCCTTAATCACTTGAATATCAATTAATTTGTGATCCAAAATCATCAACGTGCTGTCGATACCTTCGTGGATATTAACCCATTTTCTATCTGATTCATCTAGTCGAGCAAAGTTTCGCAGTGACAGCACAATATCGCGAACCCTCGCAGCACCAACTCTCATGGAATCAATCATTTTAGTGAAATCATTCATCAAGAAATCTAAATCTATTTCCTCACTTTTATTTACTATTTCTGACTCGTAATCTGGGTATTTATTTTGGTATAAACGTATTAAATCTAGTAAGTTTTGAGCGTATTCATTGGTGTAATGTAAATTTCCATAAATAAAGTTAATGGGGTTATTAATTTCGTGAGCAATTCCCCCTACAACTTCTCCTAAACTGGACATTTTTTCACTTTGGATTAGCTGCAACTGAGTGTGGCGGAGTTCTTCCAGTGCAGTTTGCAATTTCTCAGTTCTTTGCGCTACTCTGGTTTCCAGGATAGTATAAAAACGGGCATTTTCTAGAGAAATAGCTGCTTGTGCAGACAATATTCCCAAAATTTCTAGCCTGTCGCTAGTAAAAGCACCCTTGGTTAAATTATTTTCTAAATAAAAAATTCCTGTAAGGTTGCCTTGATGGATAATTGGCAATACCAGGATAGATAGGGGTTGATTGGTGGCAATATAAGGGTCAAATTGAAATTGATCTGTTCGGGTAGCATCATCTAAAACCAAGTATTTTTGGGTTCTTTCTACATAGTTAATCAAGGAAATTGGGAGGATATCAGATTCGGCAACAGGGAGAGATTGTAACACGGTAACATCATTAAACTGACCTATCAGCGCCGCTTCTATGAATAATTGATTACCTGTCTTGGCAAGAAATAATACTTTTTGAGCGCCTGCGTTTTCCTGCACAAGCTGTACGAGTTTCTCTAGCAAACGGCTGAGAATAATTTCGCTTGAAACAGCTTGAGATGCTTTGACAACTGTGGACAAATCCAGCACCAAACTATTGTTGATAGTAGTTTGGGCAGTCGTGACAACATTTTTATATATTGCTTCTTGATGGCGATCAACTAAATAATTATAACGTGATTCTAAGTATTTAACTTTGGCTATAGCTCCCCAGCGGATGTAGGCATAATAAGCTTTTGTCAGATAAGTTCGAGCAATTATATCTTTATCCAAAGATTGATAAAACTCTCCAGCTAATTCATAAGCTAATGCTTCTTCTTGGATGTAACCATTAGCAGCCGCTCCTTTAATAGCTAAATCATAATAATCCATTGCTGCAAGTTTATCGCTGAAAAGTCGAGCTTTCTCAGCTTCGACTAATTCGTACTTGTGCTGATAATTCATGGGTGCATGGTAGGCCCACTTTTTCATAATTTGCTGATTAGAGTTAACAATAGCTAGGTATGCTTCTTGATTGTCACTGTCAGGATAGTGAGCGAGGAGGGCCAGCGAATAGTAGAAATTGTGTACCCCAACAGTGATTAAGCCGATCGCCCCATCTGCGTATTCTGCCGCTAATTTACCGCTGGCAACAGCCGCAGCATAATCTTTCAATAAATAAAGCAGCATCAATTTAGCAACATAAGCTGCAAACAGCGACATTCGATTATTTTCTTTCTGCCACTGCGACATCACAGCAGGTTCATCCAACCTACTACTAACTAATCGTACTTGCTCTGCTGTTTTGCTTGTTAAGCTTGAAGCAGTTACTTGCCAAATTTTAGCATAACCTATGGCAAATTCATGTTTATTTTTTTGCAAAAACTCCATATAAACGCTTTGTTTATCTTCGACATATTCTAGCGGTTGTCCCACCAAAAATAAATTGGTAATATAGTGCTTACAATTATAAATTGCCCATTCTACATCCCCAGTCTCAACACCAACTTTCATTCCTTCTAGAAAGGAAGCAAGTGTATTTTTAGTAGACTCTTTCCAGATTCTGATATGAGCATTAAACATTACATAAACCTTAGCTTTTTGTTGGCTAGCGTTAAATTGTTCTAGCAGCTTTAAAGCGATTAATCCAGCGTAGTAACCAGCTTCGATGTCGCCTTCTGTCCCGCACAGGATCATTCCATAAAGAGTATAGGGAAAAGTGGCTAATGCTGAATGACCGCGATCGATACAAAAATTGACCATAGTCAAGACGAGGGACGACACAATTTCTGGTTTGGCAATATAAGCAGGAGGATAGAGGGCTGTCAGGATTTCCATAGCTGCCAGTTGATAAGGATCTGTCATAACTGGCAGGTTTTCTAATTCCTCAATTCGCGGCAATTTTGGCACTGCAATGGTTTCGTTATCTAATAGGTTTACTCCCAGCATTTCCAGCACTTCTAGACCTGTTTCAACAGCTTTTAGCATCTGGCTTTGAGCCTGATAAAACAGAATTTTTAGCTGATATACTTTCACTATGTCAAGCTGGTTTTTAGCCGATCGCAAAACCACTTCCGCCAAATTTTCTGCTTGCTGGAAGTTGGTGTTTAAATATTCCGCTTCCAGCGTCTCTACATACAGCCGCAGCGTCATGCTATAGTTGCAATCCCAGCTATCCGGTGCTAATAAGGAAATTCCCACATTCAAATACTTAACAGCGGGTTCATAAGCGTTAGCTGCTTTTGCCTTATGCCCAGCCATTAAATTTAATCCTGCTAATTCATCTTTTTCTGATTGCAGGCTTAGACAATCAATTCCTACATTCAACTGGTTGATAATATCAAAAATTTTCTCTTCTACTTTCTCGGCGGGCGTATTTTCCAACAGCAATTTACCGATACTAAGATGAGTGGCTTTCTTTTCATCATCAGGAATCAGCGAATATGCAGCTTGCTGGACGCGATCGTGCAAAAATTTATAGCTTATTCGCGAAGAATCGAAACTTAAATTAGATCCGGCTTCTCCATCTAAAAATAAAGGAATGAGGTAACTCTCATTCAATGGAAGTATTAACCCAGCTTGCAAAGCATCCCAGAGTTCAGTCGCAGTGACTGATGGAGATTTTGCGTTAACAGTAGAGAGAACATCTAAAGTGAATTTGTCCCCAACACAAGCCGCCAATTTCAAAACTTGTTGTGTAGTCTCTGGCAATTGTTGAATCCGACTGGCTACCAGTTCAACTACACTCTTATCTGTGATGCCAATAGCCTGAATCTCCTCAATGTTCCACTGCCACTCCCCTTTTGTTCCGCTAGACAGCAGCCGGGTAAAGTCAAATCTCAAAAGTTTTTCTTGATAAAGACTGTTGAGCAATTGCGTCAAGAAAAAAGGATTTCCACCAGTCTTATTCCAAATTAACTCCGCTAAGGGGTGAATTGTTTCTGAGTCATTCAATGTCTCAGAAATTAACTCTGTCACCTGGGCTAAAGAAAGAGGTTCCAGCACTAAATTGTTGAGAATAATCCCCGTTTCTTGAAGGTACTCTACTGTCTGCATTAAAGGGTGTGTAGAGCTAACTTCATGGTCTCGATAGGCTCCAATTAACAGTAAATATCTGCTATCTGGGTCAGTCGCCAGCAATTCCATTAATTTCAAGGTCGCTGAATCTGACCACTGCAAGTCATCGATAAATATGACTAATGGATGCTCTTTTTGCGCGAATACGTGGATAAATTCTTTGAATAGCCTGTTAAAGCGGTTTTGTGCTTCTGTGGGGGCAAGTTCCGCAACGGCAGGCTGTTTGCCAATTACCAATTCTAGTTCTGGAATCACGTCAATAATTACTTGTCCGGCATCGCCTAGTGCGGCTAAAAGTTGATGTTGCCAATCTTGTAATTTTTCGTTATTTTCCGCAAGTAACTGCTGGATCAAAGATTGAAAAGCTTGAATTAAAGATGCGTAAGGTATATTCCGTTTGAATTGATCAAATTTACCAGAAATAAAATAGCCCCGCTGTCTGGTGATGGGTTTTTGAATTTCGCTAACTACGGCCGATTTGCCTATACCTGAATAACCAGAAACTAGGATCAGTTCAATTTGGGAAGCGGAAGAAATTTCCTCGCAGGGATTTGCTACACGTTCAAATGCTGCCAATAGTTCGCTGACTTGTGTTTCCCGCCCATACAATTTTTGAGGAATCAACAACTGACTCAATATATCTAAGTTTCCCGGCGTAAAATCGACTATCTTGCCTGTAGTTTCTAACTGATCTAAACAAATTTCTAAATCGGCTAACAATCCGCCTGCTGTTTGATATCTATTTTCGGCATTTTTTGCCATCAATTTCATCATAATTTGTGAAAGTGGTGGTGGAATGTCTGAATTAATTTGATGCGGTAAAATTGCTTGAGAAGCTATGTGACTGTAAACTATCTCTAAAGGGTCGTTGCTCATAAATGGCAGTTGACCTGTCAGCATTTCATATAAAGTGATTCCGAGAGAATAAAAGTCTGTGCGGTAGTCGAGGGTGCGGTTCATTCTCCCGGTTTGTTCGGGAGACATATAAGCAAAAGTACCGACGAGCGAGTTAGTATTATTAATTTGGGGGTTTTCTTTAGACAATCGCGAAGCAATCCCGAAATCGGTCAGTTTAATAATTCCTGTTTGGCTGTTGATGATGATATTGCTAGGCTTAATATCTTTATGAATAATTTTTTGAAGGTGCAGATATTCTAAGGTTTTTATGAGTTGAATACCAAACCTCAAACAGGTGATGACTTCGAGCTTTTGTCTGGACATCAGGCGATCGAGAGATTCGCCCTCAAAGTCTTCTAAAAGCAAGCCGAGACGGTTGTCAAAGGTTTCTAGGCTAAGGACTTTAACTAGGCCCGGATGGTCTAAATGTTGGCGAATGCGATACTCGTGCTTGATCCGGGTAATTGCATCGAGGGTGGGATATTCAGCTTTCAGGATTTTGAGTACAGTTGTCTCCTGCTGGGTGGGGATTTTTCCTCGATAAATAATTGTTTCGATACCTTCGTGGAGAGTGGAGTGGATTTGGTATTGCGAGAGAAATTGCATCGAGTTCTGCTCAGAGTTGAAAATATATCTGATTCTAGTCGCTATTCGCTGTTGACTGTTGGCTGTTGGCTGACGGCACGACCACCCTCAACAGTCAAAAGTCTTGACATGGCAACTGTTATATGCTTAATTCAACCATGTACTTAGGCCAACAAAAATCAAGCTTTATTTACTCGGACAAGAATCTATTTAGAGATAAAATGATAGTATTCATGGAATCAAGCCATTTTGCTACTATTATTCTCAATTAATATCCGATCGACAGCGGACGGCAACCACACCCCTACTATTCGGCTCTCCCCACTGTCCCTACCCCTTTAGCAAGATACATTGTTAAAGAAGGAAATACACAAAAATTTACATCTATAATTTGTGTAGTGTTCCAAATCGCTCCTCACCAGCAGCGATACAGCCCTCGCCAAGACAGTAGGATAGAAAAAATATGTTTGAACGCTTTACAGAACAAGCCATTAAAGCAATCATGCTAGCCCAAGAGGAAGCGCGACGCCTCGGTCACAATTTTGTAGGCACCGAGCAAATTCTTCTGGGACTCGTCGGCGAAGGCACTGGCATCGCTGCAAAAGTATTACTGGATATGGGCCTCAACTTGAAAGAGGCGCGCAATGAAATCGAAAATATCATCGGTAGAGGTTCTGGGTTCCTCCCGCCGGAAATTCCTTTTACGCCCCGCGTCAAACGCATTTTTGAGACGGCGCTGAACGAAGCGCGGCAGTTAGGCCACAATTACATCGGCACCGAGCACATCTTGCTAGGGCTGATTCAGGACGATGAAGGGGTGGCGGCGAAGGTGCTGCAAAACTTGGGAATCGATCGCCAGAGAGTCCGCACGCAGGTAATTCGTGCCGTGGGAGAAGTCGCGGCGGTACCCGGAGGCAGAGGAGATAGCGGCGATCGCAAAATCCCGACTTTAGAAGAATTTGGCACAAACCTGACCAAGTTAGCCGCAGCAGGCAAACTCGATCCCGTAGTGGGCCGCGAAAATGAAATCGAGCGCGTGATCCAAGTGCTCGGCCGCCGCACGAAGAACAATCCAGTGTTAGTAGGCGAACCGGGAGTCGGCAAAACAGCCCTCGCCGAAGGTCTAGCCCAGCGGATTGTTAATAGAAACGTCCCGGAAATTTTAGAAGACAAACAAGTAATCAGCCTCGATATGGGTTCGCTGATTGCTGGTACAAAGTTCCGAGGCGAATTTGAAGAACGGCTGACGAAAATCATGGCCGAAATTCGCGCTGCCGGCAACATCATTTTGGTTATCGATGAAATTCACACCTTAGTCGGTGCAGGCGCAATTCAAGGCAGCATGGACGCCTCCAATATGCTCAAACCCGCCCTTGCTAGAGGCGAATTGCAGTGTGTCGGCGCCACTACCTTAGACGAATACCGCAAGCACATCGAGCGCGACGCTGCCTTAGAACGCCGCTTCCAACCGATCAAAGTCGGTGAACCGAGCGTGGCTGAAACAATAGAAATATTGTACGGGTTGCGATCGGCTTATGAACAGCATCACAGACTGACAATTTCCGACGCAGCTTTAGAAGCAGCGGCCACATTGTCAGACAGATACATTAACGATCGGTTTTTGCCAGACAAGGCGATCGACTTAATTGACGAAGCAGGTTCCCGCGTCCGCGTGATGAATTCACAAACCCCGCCTGAAGTTAAAGAACTCAAAAAGCAACTGCCTGCCGTAACAAAAGAAAAAGATGCAGCAGTGCGCGAGCAAGACTTCGACAAAGCTGGAAAATTGCGCGATCGCGAATTAGAAATTGAAGCCGAAATCGCCGAAGCTACGATCAACAAAAGCCAACTCAAAACTTCTCCCATCGTCACCGAAGAAGACATCGCCCACATCGTGGCTAATTGGACGGGAGTACCAGTCAGCAAGCTGACAGAATCCGAATCGGAATTGCTGCTGCACATGGAAGACACGCTGCACCAGCGCTTGATCGGTCAAGAAGAAGCTGTCACCGCAGTTTCTAGGGCTATCCGTCGCGCGCGGGTAGGCTTGAAAAATCCGAATCGCCCGATCGCCAGTTTCATCTTTTCCGGCCCCACAGGCGTCGGCAAAACGGAACTTACAAAAGCCCTAGCAACATATTTCTTCGGTTCCGAAGAAGCCATGATTCGGTTAGATATGTCCGAATTCATGGAACGCCACACGGTTTCCAAACTCATCGGTTCGCCTCCGGGTTACGTTGGCTACGACGAAGGTGGCCAACTAACAGAAGCAGTCCGGCGCCGTCCTTACACAGTCATCTTGTTCGACGAAATCGAAAAAGCTCACCCGGATGTCTTCAACATGATGCTGCAAATCTTGGAAGACGGCCGCTTAACTGATGCTAAAGGTCGGACAGTAGACTTTAAGAATACACTGCTGATCATGACCTCAAACATTGGTTCGCGAGTGATTGAAAAAGGCGGCGGCGGTCTCGGTTTCGAGTTTGCTGACAGTGCCGCAGACGGGCAGTACAACCGCGTTCGCAGCTTGGTAAACGAAGAACTGAAACAGTTTTTCCGTCCCGAATTTATCAACCGCTTGGATGAGATTATCGTCTTCCGCCAGTTGAACAGGGAAGAAGTGAAGCAGATTGCGGACATTATGTTGCAGCAAGTCTTCAGCCGCTTAACCGAACAGGGTATTACTTTGTCGGTGACAGACCGGTTCAAGGACTTGTTAGTTACAGAAGGCTACAATCCCAGCTACGGTGCTCGACCTTTGCGCCGCGCAATCATGCGGTTGTTGGAAGATGTACTGGCTGAGGAAATGCTGTCTGGGAAGCTGAAAGACGGCCAAAAGGCGATCGTTGATGTAGATGAAAACGGTCAGGTTAAGGTAGTGCCCGATGGTTCATCTGAGCCGAAATTGCCCGAATTCGCATTGAGCCATTAATGCGCTCTACAAACGGATAAATACTGTTAATTAAAAACCCGGTTTCTCCGAGAAACCGGGCTTTTAATTAAAAAATAGCCGTCCAAAAAAAGCAACTTTAGGCAAGATCCAAATCCTTATATAATCAGTCAGATCAAATTCGGTAGCATCGGAATTATTCCTCTCTGTATTCTCTCCCTCTGCGTTCTCTGCGCCCTCTGCGGTTAAATCATTCCGATACAACCGGAAACGATATCATTCCCAATTCAAAAATCAAAAATCAAAAATCAAAAATGGTATGAGTTATGACTCTATTATCCCAACACATTATCTACAGCAATTTCTACATCTGGAAAAGCTAGAATAGATAAAACCTGACCCCGATGAAATCTTTGAATATTTTGGTATCCCGAAGGAGAAGGTTCGCGATAAACTACTACACATTGCTCGTTAATATCTACTAGCCAAACTTCTACAATATTGTCTTCGGCATAAAGAGGAATTTTGATATTTCTATCAGTTTCAGCGGTTGCATCCGCTACTTCCACAATTAGTAAAATATCCTCAGACTGAGGATGTCCCGATTCGTAAAAATCATCGCGCCGTCGCAGCAAGGAAATATCCGGTTCAGGTTCCGAGCGATCGTCCAATTCTACCGGATCTTGAACTCCAATGGTTACTCTCGATAATAAGCAGATATAGAATAACTCTGTCAGACGCTTGACATGAGATGTATGCCTTCTACCAACGGCAGCCATTTGAACAATTTCTCCTCGAATTAATTCAACTTTATCATCTTTAGTCAAGATACCAGCTTCAATCATCTGATGATATTCTTTTACTGTAAATAACCGCTTGATTAACTGAGTTGTCATCATTGTTTCGTACAGGAATATTAAAGTTTTTGTCTGCGATCCAGGTTTAATAATGTGATTATACTACATCGACCATTAGTCGTTCAGCAGGGCAGGCATTGCCCGCCTTACAATCAATGAACCTAATCCCACGATTGCAATTGCCCAACCCAATGCTGCACAAAAGCAGAAATGCGATCGCGCCGCGTTTCAAAAGTAGCAGCAATCCAGATAAACGCAATCCCAAAAGCCAAACCAATCGCCCATTTAATCAGCGGATAATCGAATATCAGAACCACCAACTGATAGAAAACATTGATTAAAAAAATTCCCGTTCCCACAAACAAAAATGCCCGCACTCGCAGCGCCAAACCCGCTGCAATCGCCGCCAAACTAAAAGCTCCCGCCACTAAACCGTGGCCTTGCTGAGTCAAAAGAGGCATTCCACAAATCAGCACAGTTGCGAGCATTCGCAGAGTGTGGCGCAGCGGTTTTTGTGCGGGTAATTTGAGCGTGCCATCGAACTGAGTAATGTAGAGTAAAGAAAGTCCTAAAGGAGTAACATAAAACTCTGGCTGAGTCAATCCTATTTGCCAGAACCACCGCAGCAATATCCAGTCAATTATCGCCACACTCACATAGGTAAAACGGACTTCTTCCCTTTCCCAAGCCAGGAAAAAATAGAAGGTAGCAGCTATCAGCAAGCTAATCGGATAAAACTTAGCCGGACTTTCCAAAATAGTAACTATTGGAATCAGCGAAGCAATTACCTGCCAAGGTTTTTTTGACCAACCCCAGTTGTCCCAAGGCAAAATGTAAATGAAATAGGCAAATAGAGAAGCGAAGGCAACTTTCCAAGGCCCCAGCGGCCCGGAAATATACTTAACTAAAGGCGTATTGATCCAATAAAGTCGGATGCCAAAGGCTTCTAGCCAGCCCAAGTAAATCCAAATTTCTCCCCATTTGCGATCGAGATTATTTCGCCCTTGCAAGAAAGCGTATTGAACTAATAGAGCACCAGTGACTAATCCTAAACTTAAGCCGGACTTAATATCATCTGCAGAAGCCCAAATCAGCAGCAAACTGCTCAAAACCCAGTGCAGGTGAGCAAATATTTTTAACTCTGCATTAGTTAAATGTAAATAATTGCTGAGCCAAGGAGATAAAATGCGATAGATATATGTTAATGTTGTGCCGAGAGTTGCCAGGACAATTAAGCCGTCGCCAAAAGCTCCTCCTGCTGCTTGAAAAAGTTGATATAGTAGCGATTCGTAAGCAGCAACGGAGACGCCAATTAATCCCAAATAAACCAAAGGTTTGAATTCTGGTTCCCGCCTACCAATGCCGATCGCAATTAAAGACGCACCCAACACAGTTAAACCAGTCCAATTCGTCAAAGTGTGCGATCGGAAAGTTAAACCCAATACCCCATAAACCAAAGGTATAACATGAATGCTAGGTAAAATTGTTTGCTCGCGGTGACGGCGCCGCCACCAATCCCCCAACAATTGCGTAAACAATCCGAGAGCGATATTAGCAACTGCCAAATTAATCGTCGTGCGATCGACAAAACTCAAACCCACTGCTGTCAACAACTCCAAACTCCAAGCCAAAGCATAAATTGCCCAAGGGGAAAGTTGGCGTAAACTTCGGAAAATAATCGCAGCCATTATCACCAAAATAGCAGCCAAAACTTCAGTAGAAGGCGGGAAACTCAAGCTACTGGCTGCGTAGAGTTCAAAGGAATAAAAAGTAATAGTTGTTAACAGTAAGCCTGCGAGTAAGATTGCCCACCCATCTAAAGCTCGATCGTAAATTTGAGCTAATTGAGAAGGCTCAGGTAAACGGCTGGAAAAACGAACAATCCTGCTGCGAACCAACCACAGACACAGAAGAGCGATCGCCCCGGCAATTCCCCAATCCCAACCCGACACAAAACCTAATTGATCGATCGCCGCAGCTACGAAACTCAAGCCAAACCCCACTCCAATCGCCGCCGCTGGTAGCTCGACTAAATAGTAAGTATTGACCAACATTAATCCGGTGGCAACCCCCAAACCAATTAACCGATATCCCGGAAAAATAAAAATTAGAACTTGTGCAAATATTAGGGCGATCGTACTAAAGGTACTGGCAACTTGTTTGTGAGGAACCTCAGTATATTTAGCAACAGCAGTCAAAGCCAAAGGAGTCGCCAGCCAGAGCAAACTCCACTGAGGGCGATCAGTGGCAGTACCCGCAATCACATAATTTTGCAACAAGACAAAGCTAAATCCTGCTAATACTAAGCCTAGATACCAGGAACTTTGGAACAATGCAGGATGCCAGCGTAAAAAGGCAGAGTTTTCTGGGAAATTTCCCGATTTCATTACGACAAAAAATACCCATTCACTCGCCATGAATATTAATAATATTGCCGACCAAATATTGGGTGGCAGGTTTGGGAAAAATAAGTCAATTGCCGAAGCGATCGCGCCTAAACCCATAATGTGAGTTAGGGGAACCAAAATTGCCGGATTTCCCTGTTGTTCAGCCGCAGAAGCCGGCCTCGAAACTCGCCGGGAATTATCGGGAATTACGTATTTCCAAGTGATCCAACCTAAAATTAAAGTAGAGACTAATAAATTGAGCGATCGCCAAAAGGGATTGACAAAACTAATAAGAGTTAAAACACTACCCAAACCGAGAGCAAGGTTTTCGCCAAAACGGGCAAGTTGAAACTTTCGCTTGCGGTAGAGCCACTCGGCCGCACTTACCATTAAAATTAAATAAGGCAACAGCAGAACACCCCAAAAAGCCCAAGGAGTTTCCTGAGAGTTGGTAAGCTGAGTTAAAAATGCCACAACTTGTGTTTTAATCCCTAAAGGAAGCACTCGCCAAAACAGCCAAATACTCTGAAGTCCAACTGCCTCCAGCATTAGCAAATCAAACTCTTGCCAAAACCGCACTAAACGGTTATAAAAAAACCAAACAGCCACTCCGCTAACGGCGATCGCCTGTAGCGGAATGTCGCGAAAACAAACCAGGTATCCCAAACCCAACAAACCCATTCCCGCTAATTGCCAGTTAAAAAAGTTGCTGGGATTTGGCTGGTCGGATATATTGTTTTCAATAGTCGCAGATGCGAGGGGGTGCGGCCAATCTAGCCATGCTAAAAGCACGCCACAAATCGCCAAAGCTAAACCCATTTCAGCGATATTTACATCCTTGACAAATATCGCTCGCCCCAGTAAAATTCCTAACGAATAAGCTACTAAAGCTGCTTTTTTGTAAGTCAAAAAATCTCTGCTCAAACTGAAAGCAGCGGGGAATGTTTCAGTATTTTCCCCACGTTGGATAGATTGCAATCGTTGTTGCTGAACTTGATAAACAGTAGTAGCAGCAGTTCCCACTGTACCCACATAAACCGCAGTAAGGGAAAAGCCGGCAAATGCCCACCCCCAGTGCAAATAACTCAATCCCAAGTGATTTAGGGTGATCGAGCGAGTGATGTTTTTTCCTGAAAAGCTTTGATATTGATATTTGATAATCCGGGCAGTTATCCAAGTCAAAATAAGTGCCGCTGCGATTGCTACCGCCCAATCCCAAGGATACCGCCACAATCCAAAAGTATCCATCGCCCAAAAATTGATCGGCACTAGCAACAGCGTCACTTCTTGCAAAGTTTGAGCAGTCAAGTGCAAATTCTGCTGTCTGTTTGCCCAACTGCTAATCGCCCAAAAGGTTAAAGTATAAGCTAATAAAACTCCATATTGTCCGGCTGCAGGAAATCTTTCCCACTGACTGGCAGCTAAGACTCCAGAGGAGACAACTACCATGAACACTCCTAAAAACAACAGCCACACCACGCTAATTTCTGCCATTAGCGAGTGCAAAATTTGAGCGATAAAATTAGAGGTTTGAGTAGTTTCTGTGGGCCTAGCAACGCTTTCTCTGCTGCTAGGTACTGCTTGAGGCGTTGATAAGGCAGGTACTTTTGGCTCGGCAATAGGAGCGATCGGGCTATCGTCAATTTCAGAAAAATCTACAGCGGGATCTCTGAGTGGGCAGACTAAATACTGTCGGCACAATTCCTCAACCTCAGCGGGCGAAAGTAAACCTAGCCGCAGCCACGCATCTAAACCTGTCAACAACTCAGGATGCGACGCTAAGACGCTCAATTCAATTTTGCTCGATCGATCTTTGGGAGACGACATTGGCTTAAACTTGTACTAAGTACCTTCAAGCTATAGCCTAGATTAATGTCGAGCCAACATGGCAACATTCCGCCATCGAAATTGGCACAATAAGTATTTATTACTAAAGACCTGTCGCAGCCAGTGTCAACCGCTGAAAAAATCCCGCTGATGGGCATAAACAAGCGTACATCAGCGGTGAAAAACTCCAAATTAGGACACAGCAGCGGTTTCCTTACCGACATATTTCAGCAAAGTGTCCACACTAGCATTGTGGTCTATGAAAGAAAACAAATGTTTGAAGAGGAGTTTTCCATCTGCAGCCAAAACAAACTGAGCAGGCAAAGGAGCACCTAAAGCCTGACCGACTTGATAAGCCCGAAAAACTTGACAGCCCGGATCAGAAAGCAGAGGCATTTTCAAGCCTAAATCTCTAACCACAATTTGGCTTTGGCGATCGTCGGTACTGGCAACCATCAATAATTCTATATTGCGATCGGCAAATTTTTCCCAGTTTTCATTCAAAGCTTTAATGTGAGGAAAACAGAAAGGGCAATATTGCTTTTCTGTAAAAATCCGCGTAAAAGCCAGAACCACCGGTTTATCGCCCCGATAATTTGACAGCCGCACCAATTTGCCATTATTAATATCCGGCAATTCAAAATCTGGCGTCATCTGTCCCAGGTTCAGAACATTAGTCGCCGGAACAGGCAATAAATTTTGGAAAAACCGCTGATTTAACAAGCCGCTAAAATTAGTAGAAGTCAGCATATTTCCTAATTGGGTAATTGCTAATTGCTAATTAAAAATCCGGTTAAATGAATGCCCCTGGAGGTAGGGACACGACACTGCCGTGTCCGTACAAATATAATCTGCTTAAACCGCAGCAAAGAATACCTTAGACTTGACAGGATCGGGAGTCATAGTCTTGTCACCGGGCTGCCAGCCAGCGGGACAAACTTCATCGGGATGAGACTGGACGTGTTGGATAGCTTGCAGAGTACGGAGAGTTTCGTCCACGTTGCGGCCGAAGGCAAGATTGTTGATAGTAGAGTGTTGGATGATGCCTTCTTTGTCGATGATAAACAGACCTCGGAGGGCAATGCCTGCTTCTGGGTCGAGGACGTTGTAAGCCGAACTAATTGTTTTTTTGAGGTCAGCAACTAAGGGATAGTTGAGGTCGCCAACACCGCCAGATTTGCGGTCTGTTTGTATCCAAGCGAGGTGAGAGAATTCACTGTCCACGGATACGCCAAGGATTTCGGTATCGATTTTCTTGAAGTCCTCGAAGCGATCGCTAAATGCTGTAATCTCAGTCGGGCACACAAAGGTGAAGTCCAAGGGGTAGAAGAACAGGACTACATACTTTTTGCCTTTATAGTCGGACAGTTTAACTGTCTTGAATTCCTGATCCACTACGGCTGTTGCTGCGAAATCGGGTGCAGCTTGACCAACCCGGAGGCATTCACTGGTCATAGATTTTGTTTCCTTTTTTACGAACTGTTACAAATATATCATACTCATAACGACTACAAGTATCTTCTCGATCAATCAAAAAAAAACGCTCTCAAATTTGAGAGCGCAGTTTTTCTTTGATTAAATAATGGCTCAGGCGGGATTTGAACCTGCGACCTTGGGCTTATGAGTCCCCTGCGCTAACCACTGCGCCACTGAGCCAAATCTACTTCACGATTTACTATCGTAGCACGGTAGGGCTAGCTATGTCTTGTTTTAACTCAACACAATTTCTAATGACTTCCAGTAAAAGTTATGAGTTTTGGTAATCATTCAAAACCCATAACTTCCGACCAGTCGTTACCGAGAAGCGCTGGACGCATCATCGTCTGGCAGAAAAGCCATTGGGTTGATAGCACCCTGTCCGGCGGGATGAATTTCAAAGTGCAAGTGCGGCCCGGTACTAAAGCCGGTGCTGCCCATTTCTGAAATCTGTTCCCCTTGAGCGACTCTCTGACCCTTTTGCACCAAAATTCGGCTGTTGTGGGCATAGACAGTCTCAGTGCCGTCAGGATGGGTAATTTCCACCAGATACCCGTAGCCGCCGTCGTTCCACTGAGCATAGGTAACCACCCCGTCTGATGCTGCCACAATAGGCGTGCCGATCGGCCCTGCAATATCAATTCCTTTGTGCATCCGTCCCCACCGCCAGCCGTAGCCAGAAGTAAGAACGCCCTTAGACGGCCAAATAAACCCCTTAGCCGACTGTTGTTTGCCGTTAGGCAGATAGGTATCCGGGCTCGAAAGCGGAGGCAGTTCTGGAGAAACCATGCGTCCCAAAGACGGGTTGCTTAGGGGATCGTAACCGTCGGCTCCCAAAGGAGCAGTTGCTACGACAGGCTGCTGCCCAGCAGAGGTCGGCGTCAGGTTTATCGGTTGCAGTTCCGCTGCACGAGCAGGGTCTAAACGCTCTTGCTGCTGCTTCTGAACCTGCTCAGACCAGGCTCTCGATGGCGGTCTGCTGATTTCATTCTGCACCGCCTCAGTATAGTCTGGGGTGTAGAGATATGGATTGACACTTGGCATATCCTCAGACGGGTTGACCGAGGGCCCGTCATTTGGAGCCAGGGACACCGCATTGGCGCCGATCGAATTGCGCGAGGCACGATATTCCTCTCGCAGCCTGACAACTTCTGCCCTCAAGCGTTCGGAATAAGGGTTGAGAGCTTCTGCGGTAGGGAGAGCCTCCGAATTCGACTCTGATAAAGCGCTAGTTGGATCGGCATTTGAACCCTGGGCGCTAGTATTTGCCACGAAGCTGCTCGGCTGCGGGTATTCTCCCGTAGCGATGGCGCTAGCAGTTGCACTGGCTGGTCCAGGCAGGGCACTGGTGTCAACAGCACCTGTAAATGTTGGTTCGCCTTGAAGATCCAGCTTCCGTGGATCGCTAATCGTTTGGGAAACTTGAGTCAGCGGAATGCTGTTAATTTGGGGAACCATCGGCGCTGAAATATTGTTCAGACCTTCCAGGTTCTCCAGGGGAGAGACAACAGGCACTTTGGGCACGGGTGCTGCAACGCCAGCACCGGCTATTTCCGAGGTAGACGAGCTGGGGTTCAAAGATGCGGGAACCGAACTCGCCGCCCAGACAGATGTAGAGTTGGAGGCAGAATAAGATGCTGCAGCCTCCACCCCTGGATTTTTAAACCCAACTTGGGGAATTTTGAGCCGTTGATTGACATTCAGCAAGTTGGGGTTGCCGAGCTTGTTGACGGAGATCAGATCTTTGGGCGATACGCCGTGACCTTTGGCGATCGCATCTACCGTATCTCCCGGACGCACGCTGTAGAGAACCTCAGCCGGCGCGGCGGTACTTCCCGCAGGGGGGACTAGCACAGCCGAGGGCAAACTGGGTGTTGCCAAAGACTGTTCAATTGACTCGAATGCTTGATCGGGCGATGCTGCTTGACCTCCCCCGGAATTGGGAATTACAGGTGTGGCATCGAGGTCAGGAATAGTTGTCCCACTTGCATATCCGGGGGAGGTCAGCGTCGGTGCTGACTCCGGCAAAAATGCCGCCGATGTAGATGAATTTGCTCCCCCCTCCGACCCGAACATAGTTCGACCCGATTCTGTGGTGCGGTTTTCCTGTTTTTTCAAACTGTCGATCGCCCCGTCTGCATTCGGGATCTCGATCGAACTTTGTTCCGGTACCGTCGTGACCAGCGGGGTCGCTGCGGTTGATGGCAGCCCTGTCATGGCTGTACTATCCAATGGCTCGGAGCCAGTCAGATTTAACTCTTGTTCGGGATTGACCGTTGCTGCGCGATCTAGCGAAGCCGATGTGCTATAGCCGGCGTTCTGTTGTGGTGTGGCTTCCGTCGCAGTCGGAATTGTGAGCTGTTGGCCAACTTGGAGTATGGTATCGGGTTGGATGTCGTTGGCAGTTGCTAGTACCAACGGTTCAACTTCATAATCCCGAGAAAGCTCCCAAAGGCTTTGCCCCTCCTTCACCTTAACCGTCGCCGGCTCAGAAGGTGCACCGGGCTGTTGGGCCCTGGAACCGTCAACTTGTGCGGACGTAGCGGGCCCGTTGGCCGATACTGGCTGTACTTCAGCGGTGGATTCCGATGTCGGTGCGAGTTCAGACGCGCGAGCGCTGTCTCCATTTCTCGGTAGCAGGATGCCAGAAGCACCTACCGATATTGCCAGCCCGATCGTGGCGAGAGAGCGAACTCTGCCTGTGCTGAGCGTTGTCTGTTTGGATGGTTCCGCAGAACCGTCTCTGTCGATTTCACTAGCCTGAACAGGCTTAATTTGGGGATATGTTCGTTTCAAAAAAACGACCTCCTACTGAGAAGCGCTAACTGTCCTTGGAAACACTCAAGGGGATCGCATGACGCTGAGTTTAAATCAACAAGCAAAAATATTCTGATTGTTGACAGCTATCATGCTTAGGCCAGATTACCTTGCTTTTTTAATTTAGACAAGCTCAAACCGTCAGAAATTTTAAAATTCTCGGTCAAACCTGCTGCAATTAACCCCACAAGCCTTACACCGCAATAGCTGGAACGAATACATAAATTATGCGTTCCGGTAAGGCTCTGAACTCTCACCTATTATCAGACTTTAGGCTAATTTCCGGACAACCTACAACCGTATATTTACTAGATATAGTGTTCAGACCCAAGCTGGTACTCGCTCACGCCCTAAATCGCTAAAATCCTCTGTTTTTGTTGCGTAATCATCTTGGGAGTAATTTGGTGTTGCTGATAACAATCTGTTTTTGAATGAATAAAATATATTAATGTCGGCTATCGAAATTTTCACTCCTTTGATACAAATTTCTTATATTAAAATGGAGACTGGGCAGCCTCCGCCAGCTATTAAATATCTATATATTTATGTGTTGATAATGATTTATCCCAGCTCCCCCAACTGTCGTTTAGCCTCAAATAAACCCACAGCGGCGCTGACGGAGAGGTTCAAACTCCTGACTCCAGGCTGGCTCATCGGAATAAAAACTGTGGCGTCGCAGGCATCCAAGACGAATTGGGGAATGCCTACAGTTTCCGAGCCAAACATCAGCCAGTCGCTGGGCTGAAATTGGAATTGCGCGTAATTGCATCGCCCGCCAGTGCTGAATCCGATCGATCGTCCCCCCCGCTGCTCCCGATAGGCCTGAAAAGCCGCTAAGTCTTCGTGGCACTGGAGGTTGACGTAGGGCCAGTAATCTAAGCCTGCCCGTTTCAGGTAGCGATCGCTAATTTCAAACCCCAGCGGGCCGACTAAATGCAGTTCCGTGCCTGTGGCAGCGCAAGTGCGGGCGATATTGCCAGTATTCGGGGGGATTTGCGGGTGAATCAAGACAAGTTGGGGCATGAAGCTAATAAAAAGCGAAAAATACAGCTATTGGGCAATTTATAAAACTACCCACAGGTAGATATACCTTATAGCTTTTATTTATAACCTTTGTCGAGCTCCATTGATTAAATATTCTGATTTGTTTTTGGGAGGCGCTCTGCAACTTTTGACCGAAAGCATCCAGGATACAAGCCCCCGGATTCATCCGTCCAGAAATAAAAAACTTGTATCCGATGAAACTTGCCCCCCGAATTTATCCGTGGGGTCAATGCTTCAATTCTAAAATCTAAAACCGATTGACCGGGAGGTTCGGGCTATTTGTATTGGCTGAGTACCCATAGCCAAGGGGCTAGTGAAAGCCCCCGTTATAATAACGGCCGATACTTCAGGCAACTAACTGAGCGCACAAGTTGTCTTCTAGCTCCCATTCTTGGTGAGCCATCCCCTGAATCCCTTGCAGAATAATACTGCGGGTGTCCGAACCGCCCTCGTGCAGCTTCAACCACTGCTGGGCCGTGTTGCCTTCCCGGAGAATCTTTTTGAGGGGCGAGAGAAAGCAACTAAAGCCGCGTTTTTTGGCTATAGGCCACACTTCGCGGTAAATTTCCTCAATCCAATCTCGTGCCAGAATAGTTCTGCCGTCTTGCCAGTGAGTAAGTTCGGCATCCAAACTTTGCCGGGATGCAGCAATTTCGTTGGCGTCTGTGAGGGCAACTAAGTCTTGGTTGCGGGTGGCCGCAGGCAAGGCGCTGAGTTCTAAGGGGTCTAAGCTGGGGTCTTCCATCATCTGCCAGATGCGAGCTTCTAGCAAGGCAGTAATGGCCAACAAAGCCAGAGGATTGACTTCGAGGTCGCAAATTCTCAGTTCGAGGCGGTTGAGACAGTAGGGGCGACGATCGCCATTTGGTCGCACTGCAGACCACAAATGGCGGACGTTTTGCATAGTACCGAGTTCTAGCTGTTCTTCAGTCCACTGGATGTAATGTCTGTGACTTTCAAACAGGGGGACGATGGCAGGAGTTTTGGGAAACAAACCCCACCGAGTCGAATGATAGCCCGTCACTTCGCCGTCGAGGAAGGGGGAAGAGGCGCTCAAGGCAAGGTACAGCGGTGCTTCGACGCGGGCGAGGCGGATGGCGCGCATCAGCATTTCTGGTTGGGAGATGCCGATGTTGATGTGAATGCTGGCGGTGACGACTTTGGTGCCGTAGGTTTGCTCGATGTAGGTGTGGTAGGGGTTGTTGGGATCGGATCTGTAAAATCGATCGCTCCCTCCGAGAGACAAGGTACTTCCTGGCAGCAAGGTATAGTCGCCCAATTGTTTTAAATACTCGCGCAGCCGAACTCGTGGCTTGACTAAGGCACACAACAGGCGATCGTAGCTGCACAGCGGGGCGGTCGTGTACTCCACATTGCGGCTATCAGGCTCCCGGACAAATCCCTCTAGATCGGCAACTATGCGATCGGATAGACCGACAACCTCACCTTCGGGAGTGCCGGTATACATTTCTACTTCAAAGCCTTTTGATAGCAGCACGTTTGTTCCTCAGCTAAGTTGAGTGCTAGTTTCTAGTATCCCAAAAATTGACCTGTTCATACTATCTTCCACGGGGCAGAGTTGAAATTTTTCGCCACTGGCAGTGAAACCCGGTTTTTCGGCGCCAGCAAGTTTGAGCGTTTGTTTCCTAGTTGGAGGGCTGCCAGGAGTATTTCTCCTGGCAGCAAAGAGTCCGAGGCGGTTTTAGAGTCAAAAAGGCTCTTTGTTTGATCGCGGGCGTGTTTCATTGGGCATTTGTGACGATCGAACTTATGGTGAATAGAACTTACTCCGGGAGCATCCCAATTTTGTAAAAGGGGAAAAGTATGATACAGTTCCCCTTTTATTTTAGCTTATCCCTATATTATAG